>SXPW01000032.1 GCA_005793785.1 Actinomycetota bacterium
AGGGCATGTGCTGCGGGGCCGGCGGTGCGCGCATGTGGATGGAGGAGAACGTCGGCACCAAGGTGAACGACGAGCGTGCCCGTGAGGCCATCGCCACCGGAGCAACTCGCGTCGCAACAGCGTGTCCGTTCTGCTACATCAAGATGGACGATGGCGTGTAGGGTGCCGGCAAGGACGAAACTGCGGTGAAGGTGGGCGACATCGCCATCCACATTCTCGACGCGATCGAGAACGGCGAGCGAACCTCGACTGCCATCGGCGCACCGTTGCGTGAACCCGTCGCCGGCGAATAGCCACCGCCGATACGTCTGTTCCCTTAGTGGTTACTCCTGAGCCAGCAACTTGGCAGTATCAGCCGCAAACGCCGCATCCTCCAAAGTTGCGGTACGCGCGTCCCACTCACCAGTTTGAACTCGTTGCATGAGCGAACGAGCTTGCTCGAGAAATCCAGGTTTCACGCCGTCTGGACCTGGGAACGAACTCACTTGATTGATGACTTTCGGAACGTACCGACGCACAGGGAATTCCACAGATGGCTCAATCACCTCCATCCCTTCGTACATTGAGCCCATCTCGAATGGGCGTAGCTCAAAGCGTCGTGGTGCGCGGTCAAGCACCAAGGAGAAGTTTGCTGGGCAATTCCAATTCAGGTGAATAGACCCAATATGGCCTCCTTCCGACAGCGCGAGTGCAACACGCCCCCGAGGGTCGTGCACTGACAGTCGCTCAACGATTCGATATGGTCCAACCACGTATTGCAACAAATCCAGACCGTGTACTGAATTCTCGCGAACGGACCTCAACCCATCCAGCTCACCACCTCCCGGGTCAACGGAATCAGGCAATTCCAAACGAAACATACAAGTTCCTGCGGCGGCAAGTTGTCGTGCCTCAATTGATGACTGGTAAAACCGTCGGTTGTAGGCAACTCGAACATTCTCTTGATGAGGAGCGAATCGCCGGATGACTGCTCCGTCAAAAGCGATTGGTTTTTCTACGAGAACAGGTTTCTCCTGCTGTAGCGCAACTTTTAGCAATTCAGGAATCGAGTCTGTGGACGACGCAATGACGAGCGCGTCCCATGTATTCGATTTGATCAATTCTTCTGGATCGTCCCACACGTCATTGATGTGGTGAGTTCTCGCAAAACTTGAAACTCTCTGTGAACCTCGACTTGCCGCGATTCCAGATAATTCGAATCCTGCATGACGTAATGCTTGGATATGAAACGGGGCGATGGCACCGGCTCCAACCAAGGCAGCGCGCACTACGGCAGTCATGAGATACTCCACTCTGCGGATTGATCCACTATCTCTTGAGTTGGTGGAAAACTCAGCCGACACTCGAGCCGATGGGCTTCAAAAGCGGTTATTAACGCCGCAGCCGAGGTCAGTACTTGCTCCGCTCCGTAGCGAGGCGGGCATAGGCCCTCAATCTCGTCGAGCTGCTTGGACAACACCTCGCCGGTGTAAGGAACATACTCAGCTACGGATTGTGAACGTTCAACTTGTCCTACCCGTATGACGCGCGAATCAGCCTCAATTTCAGACAAGGTTCGTCGATAAGCGCGAACCGTCAACTCTGGATCAACCTCAAGAATCCCGAATGGCGTGTAGAAACACACCCTCTCGTGAACGCTGGACAGATTGTCATAGGTGATTGCAAGGTGCTGCCCGCCGAGAAACTCCCAGCACGCAGAGCCTGCCCAAAATTGAAGGTCGGCAGACCGTGGATTGATTGATGCACTTCGAAGGAGACTCGAAACCGACGATGGTGGACCACCAAAAACATCGATGGCTAGGTCAAGCCAATGGCTGCCGTTCGTTGCAATACATCGAGCTCCACCGTCCACCACCATCGTCGTGGGTAATCCACCAAGGTGTGATTGCGAAATGTTGCGAATGAAATCCGAAATACCTCGATATCGGAGATGCAAACCGGCGGTGAGTGACACCTTGCTTTCTGAGCAGAGGCGACGAATCTCAGCAACTTGCTTCAGGGAAACGGCGAGAGGCTTTTCACAAAAAATCTGTCTCACTCCCAATGCTGTGAGTTCATCTATGGTCTGAAAGTGTGAAGGACCCCATGTCGCGATCACGGCGGTGGTGGTGGATGAATATCGGCGAACTTCACTTTCGACGTCTGAGAGTTTTTCGACTGTGACAACATCTCCGCTCAACTCACTGGCTGCCCATTCACGTGCCGTTGGGTTGATGTCAATAACGATTAGTCGGTTGTATCGTCCGGCCATCACGACAGCATGGCGCTTTCCGATAGATCCAGCACCGATCAAGATACCCAAACGACTCATTGAAGTGTCTTCTTCATGTCGTACTAGCGGAAGTTCTCGAAGTAGCGGCTCGGTGTCGGACCGCGTTGACCTTGGTACTTGGAGCCACGAGCACCCGAACCGTACGGTTTGTCGGCTGGCGTCGTCATGGTCATGAAACTCACTTGACCAATCTTCATTCCCGGGTAGATCGTGATCGGCAAGTTGGCGACGTTGGACAACTCCAGCGTGATGTGACCGTCGAATCCGGCGTCGATGAATCCGGCGGTGGAGTGAATGAGCAATCCGAGACGTCCGAGCGAACTCTTCCCCTCGACTCGTGCCACGAGATCGTTGGCGATTGCGACCCGCTCGAGGGTCGAACCAAGCACGAACTCGCCGGGGTGCAGGACGAAGGCCTCCGCCGGCTGCATTTCCACCAGTTCGGTGAGATCGGCAAGTTCCTTCTTGACGTCGATGACGGCGTGCGAATGATTGCGGAACACCCGAAACAGGTTCGACACCTTGACGTCGATGGAGGAAGGTTGCAGACAAGCCTCGTCCAACGGGTCGACGACGATTCGACCAGCCGACAGGGCTTCACGAATCGAACGATCGGAGAGAATCACCGCCCACGAACCCTAGTGAACGGGATGGTTGGTACGATTTCGGTGTCGCGGGTGTAGTTCAATGGCAGAACATCAGCTTCCCAAGTTGAGAACGCGGGTTCGATTCCCGTCACCCGCTCCGTTCAGCCGCCCAGTGCGAGCGTGAAGATCGCCCACGCGGCAGCCACAAAACCAAGGACCGCCATCGCGATACTGCGCCCCGTCGGTGCCCGTGTCAGTTCACCCTCCTCACGTGGAGCATGTCGTGGCTTCAGCACTGCAGCAAGGTTGCCGACGAACATCGCCCCACCAAAGGCAAGCAGCAGCCAGGCCAACAGATCTTCGCCGAGGAACATCGTCAGATGGTGGGAGTCGTCGTGCTCTCGAAGAAGTTTTCGAAACGGGTGAACGGTTCGATCCACGCCAACTTCACCGTGTCGGTGCGACCAGCGCGATGCTTTGCGATGATGAGATCGGCCGTGCCGCGCGCCGCAGCCGTATCGCCGGCGGCTTCACCGCGGTAGATGAACATCACCACGTCGGAGTCCTGCTCGATCGCGCCCGACTCGCGCAAGTCGGACAGGTTCGGACGCTTGTCTCCGCGATTCTCCAGGTTTCGGCTCAACTGACTGAGTGCGATGATGGGCACATTGAATTCGCGGGCCATCAGTTTCAGGTTGCGACTGATGTCGCTCACTTCCTGTTGGCGATTCTCCACCTTTGCCTCACCGCCCATCAACTGCAGGTAGTCGATGACGATGAGACCCAGATCCCCCTTCGACAGCCGCACGCGTCGGGCACGTGCACGCATCGAACCAATCGAGGTCATCGGTGAGTCGTCGATGATGAGCGGAATGTCGAGGCGACCGATCGCTCGACCGATCTCCTGCCATTGTTTGTCGTTCGGGGCGGCGCCGCGCAGCACCTCCGAGGGCACGCTGGCTTCGCTCGACAAGACGCGTTGCGACAACTCGTAGGCGCTCATTTCCAAACTGAAGAACACCACTGGTCGCATGGTGAGTCGGGCTACGTTCACCGCCATGTTCAACGCCAAGGCGCTCTTGCCCATTCCGGGACGCGCACCGATGACGTGCAGCGCGCCGGGCTGAAGTCCGAGCAGGATTTCGTCGAGTTTGCGAAAGCCGGTCGGAACGCCGACCATTGCATCGGGATTGTTCCAGCGCTCCTCGATCTTTCCCAACGATTCCACGAGCAACGGCGAGAGTTCGTGGGCACCCTCATTGACGTTGCCGGCCGACACGTCATAGATACGGCTCTCGGCTTCATCGAGTGCGCGGTCGACATCGGCGGGTTCGCTGTACGCAATCTCGGCAATTGCCGCAGCGGCTGCGATGACGCGACGCAATTTGGCTGCATCCCGGACGATTTTTGCGTACCGCTCGGCACTCGAAATGGCCGGGGTGGCATTCTGCAACCGCACGAGTGCATCGAGTCCACCGATGCCTTCCAGCAACGCCGCACGTCGAAGTTCCTCGCCGACCGTCACGGGGTCGACTGGTTCTCCGGCCACGCTCAGCGATCGGATGGCGTCGAACACGTGTCGGTGCGCGGGCTTGTAGAAATCCTCGGAGACGAGCTTTCGTTCCAGCACCGTGGCGATCGCATCCTCCGACAACAACATCGCTCCGAGCAACGACGCTTCGGCGTCCACGTTGTGCGGTGGAATGCGCTGCGTCGGTCGCTCGTCGGAACCGCCTCGTCGTAAATCGGTGATCGTCACGCCTCTACCCTCGTCGTTCGAGCCTGTTGATCACAAGAGGGACAACCCTGTGATTTGATTGTGGACTTCTTGGGAATATCCTGCTGCGAGCCTGTGGTCAGGCTGTGCATACCCTGTGGACGGTAGGTGTGGGGTGAACCGCAGTTAGGCCGGCTGCACGTCCACGGTGAGCGTGCCACGCACGTCGGCATACAACGTGACGTGCACCGTGTGCGCCCCGACTTCGCGAATCGGTGCAGGAATATCGACGTGCTTCCGCTCGATGACCACGTGAAACTGTCGTTCCACCGCGGACACGAGGTCGCCCGCCGTGACTGATCCGAACAACTTTCCCGTCGCCCCCGCCTTGGCAGTCACCCGTAGGGGAGTTTCTGCGAATACCGCGGAAATTGCTCGTGCCGATTCCTTGTCGGCGGCCTCACGCAGATCGCGTGAACGTTTGAGGGTGTCGGCCTGGGCAACTGCACCATCCGTTGCCTCGACCGCCAAACCGTTGGGAATCAGGTAGTTGCGTGCGTGACCCGACGACACGGTCACGATGTCACCACGTCGTCCGATGCCCTTCACGTCTCGGCGCAAGAGCACCTTCATGAATCAGCCTTCGCTGGTGCTGGCAGTCGCGTCGCTTGGTGCCGCCACGTCGGGGGCACCGGCCACGTCGGGCACATTCTCGTAGCGCTCGACCACTTCGCGACTGATGCCGCCCCGTGAATCGTCCCGGTCGTCGTCGCGATTTCGGGGTCCGCGCAAACCGGCGACTCGCTTCGTGTAGGGCAGGAGCGCCATTTCTCGCGCATTCTTTACCGCGGTGGCGATATCGCGCTGCTGCTGCACATCGGCACCCGTCATACGACGCGCCTTCAACTTGGAGCGGTCACTCATGAATCGTTGGAGCAAGTTGATGTCCTTGTAGTCGATGTAGACGATCCCCTCGGGGTTGAGTGGATTCGGCTTCTGCTTGTATCGACGCTGCAACAACTTGGCGGCGCGGAGTTTGTTCTTCTTACTCGTCATGTTTCGTGTCCTTCGTGATCAGGGATGAATGGGATGTGATTGGTGGAATCAGAACGGCTCTTCGCCCTCGAACGGGCTCGCTTCGCCGGATGGACTCGTACCGCCACCGGACTTCTTGGCGCCGGCACCACTGCCGTCCTGGCGAGGTGTGCGCTCCACTTGAGCCGTGGCCCAACGAAGGCTCGGTCCGAGTTCGTCGGCGATGACGTCGATGGCAGTTCGTTTGTCGCCCTCACGCGTCGTGTATTCGCGCTGTTCGAGACGACCGGTGACGACGATGCGTGCACCTTTGGAAAGCGACGCGGCGGCATTCTCACCGAGTTGCCCCCACGCCGTGATGTTGAAATACGAGGTCTGCTCCTGCCATTCGCCGTTGACCTGGTAGCGACGACCGACGGCGATACCGAAGGATGCGACGGCGCGACCATTGGCAGTGAAGCGAAGTTCTGGATCACGGGTGAGATTTCCGACGAGGGTGATGGTGTTGTCTGGCATGGATACTCCTTGTTGACGGAACTACGTGTTGACGGAACTTGGCGAGGCTTACTTCTTGGCACCGGCGGGCAACATGCCACGCTTCTGTGCCTCGTGATCCGGGAGACGCAGCAACTTGTGTCGCAACACGTCGTCCGAGAGGCGGAGGGTTCGTTCGACTTCGTCGAGCACGCCACCGTCGGCGATGAGGTTGAAGATGGCGTAATAGCCGTCGTTCTGCTTCTTGATCGGGTAGGCCAACCGACGTCGACCCCACCAATCAGGCGTTCCGTGGACGGAACCGCCGACGCTCGCCACGGACTTGCTGATGTTGTTCACCCAACCGTGGGCGGCATTTTCGTCGAGCGCACCGCTGACGATGACCATGAGTTCGTATGGACGCATTACTTGACTCCCTTCGGACACGACCCGTTGGACCGTGGCCCCGTGAGGGGCAGGGTGGATAGGAACCTTGAGCGTACCGTCACCTCGTCATGGTGCCACCGGGCTGTCACACCGATGTGTGCCGCCACCGGCCGCAACGGCAAGGAATGTTCGACGGGTGATTATGCCCGTCGGCGTAGACGAGAGCGTTCACGCGACCGTGAACCGCGTCCACCGTAGGGATTGGCCGAGAGGAGATGGTTCCAGCGGCAACCAATGCACACCTCCACTACGTATCCCACGAAACGTTCCGGTCGCGACCCCACCTCGTGCAACTGTCGGGAGTTGGTGATGCACCTGCCCGATCGTGGAAGGCGCGGTCCGAAGAGATACGTGACATTGCGAAGGTCTTGCTGACCGCACAACGGACACGATGCGCGACGCTGGGTTCCGTAGTGCTTGGCAGCACGTACGAGGTCGGTGCTCGCATCGCATGCATCGTGATGGGGAACGTCGCCGGCGTGGACTCGCGCAAGGTACGCGCGACGCAGCATCCGAAAGTCGATGGTCGCATCACGTGACGAACGAGCACCCTTGGCCATGTCGCACACCGTACTTGAGTCAGATGATGCGTTGCGCAGCCCACCACGCATCGAGCCGGCGGCGAATCTCCACATCACCGAGCAGTCCTTCGTCCAACCGAAGCTCCATGAGAAACTCCATCGCCTTTCCGACGAGCGGACCTGGTTCGACTCCAAGGTGCTGCATGACGGCGAGTCCATCCATCTCGGGGCGCAACGCCGCGAGTTCCTCCTTCTTTGCGAGCTCCTCGATACGTGCCTCCAACTCCGACATTCGAACGTTGAGTGCGTCGACCTTCCGTTCGCTGCGAGTCGTGCAGTCGCAGCGCACCAGCACGTTCAGTTCCGTCAGCACATCACCGGCATCGCGAACGTACCTTCGCACGGCGGAATCGGTCCAGCCCATCTGATACGTATGGAATCGTCCGCTGAGAAAGACCAACTCCGACACCCGACGGATGTCGTCGTTCGAATAGTGCATCTCGCGCATCCGCTTGCGGGTCATCTTTGCCCCCACCACTTCGTGGTGGTAGAAGGTCATGCCCTTCCCGGGAAGTACCTTGCGTGTGCGCGGTTTACCGATGTCGTGATACAAAGCAGCAAGACGCGTGATTCGGAAATCCCCCGGCATGTCGGGTTGCACGTTCTGCACCACCGCGAACGTGTGTGTGAGCACGTCCTTGTGTCGATGAATCGGGTCCTGCTCGAGGGACAATGCGGGCAACTCCGGGAGGAATTGGTCGGCGAGACCGGTTCCGACGGTGAATTGCATCCCATCGGTGACGTGTTCGGTCACGATCATTCGATCGAATTCATCGCGGATGCGCTCCGCCGACACGATACGCAAGCGTTCGTGCATCGACTTGACGGCCGAGACCAGGTTGTCGTCGGGATTCATCTTCAATGTGGCGATGAATCGTGCGGCACGCAACATCCGCAACGGATCATCGTTGAAACTCTCCTCGGGTGACAACGGAGTGCGCAGACGCTTGGCGTGCAGGTCGTCGAGACCCGAGTAGGGATCGACCAATGTCGGTGTCGCTGCGGTGAGCTCGAGAGCCATCGCATTGATGGTGAAGTCGCGCCTCGACAGGTCGGTTTCCACCGAATCGGAGAACCTCACTTCGGGCTTGCGGGAGTCGGGCGAATATGCCTCGGCGCGGTGCGTGGTGATCTCCAACGAACGCCCGCCTCGGAGGGCCGCAATGGTGCCGAAGCGTTCGCCCTGCGTCCAGAGCGATTCGACCAACCCCGAGAGCAGGGATTTCACGACGTCTGGTCGAGCATCGGTGGTGAGATCGAAGTCGAGATCCGCCGTGTTCCGACCCAACATGAGATCACGAACCGTTCCTCCGACGATGTACAAGCGATGACCGGCGTTGGCGAACGCAGCAGTAACGTGCTCGAGTTCGGCAATCACTGCATTGAATCGCGCAGGTTGCACGAACTACAGGCTACGCAACACCATCGCCACTAGCGTTCGAGTGTGTCGGCTGTCGTGACCGCACTGCGCAGTGGTCGGCGCAGTCCCGAAAGCAAGATTCGCTCAATGTGCAGTGTCGTACGACGCGACAACATCGACACCTACCGGACTCCGGCGCTCACCGAAGCGGACGCCCGTTGGCTGCGAGACGAGGGATTCACGGTCGTCCAGAACCTCGTGGTGTTGCAACGAGACGGACGTGTGACTACCCCGACGAAACGGGATGTGCAGTGTCGTGATGTCACTTCACGACACGTGTTGTCGGAGCGACGGTCACATCTGCTCACCGAACTTCTCGACATCGACGCTGGCTCATTTCCTTCGCCATGGAACCTGGACCGACGAACCTTTGAGCATGCCTGTCGAGCCACGAGTGATCACCGAGTGGTACTGGTGGGCGATGCGGACAACGACCTCATGACAGCGGGCTATGCGATCGTCGGGCGGGTGGGGGTTCGCTCGTTCCTCCAGCGACTGGCCGTTCACCCCGCAGTTCGGCGGCGTGGGGTGGCCAGCGCACTCGTTCACCACGCATCGCTGTGGGCCACCGGTCGCGGGGCCGAAAACATGTTGGTGAACACCGAACCGTCCAACCACGCCGCGCTCGAGTTGTATCGCACGCTCGGCTTCGACGTCCTCCCCGACTCGTACGTCGTACTCGAGCGTGTGGTGACGATGACGCCATCGGTGCAGTCATGACCCTGCGCAGGCGCCTCCCGTCACTCGGTGTGGTCGTCGCCTGTTTGGTGTCTATCTTCGTCATCCACGCAACACCGGTCCGCGCGGCGAGTTACCGCCTCGGCATGATCACCGGAACCTTCACCACGCGCGTGAACGAGCGCCTCATCTTCACGGTGTCTCCTCCGAGTGATTCCGAGATTGCTGCTCTCCTCGTTGATCCGGGAACCACGGCACTCGTACAAATGAGTCGACCACTCGCCACGCGTGCCGACGTCGTTGCAATCGTGGCCGGCGGACAATTTGCTTCGGAAACCGAAACTGCGATCCCGGGTCCGTTGTTCTCGACCGTTGAAGTCGATGGATCGACCGCGTATCAAATCATCGTTGCAACGTCGACCGTGGCACGTCGAGACGGTACGTTGCGCATCACGCAGGATGGTCTGCGCGTCGTGCGCATCACCGCGACGGCGCCGAGTGGTTCGACCGCCCAACTCACGACTTTCATCAACGTCGTGTCTTCGCGATCAACCCCCGCTCTACCTTTGACGATGTTCGCCTCCATCGACGGAGCACCCGCACTCCAGCCCGATGGCAACATCGTCATCGGCGAGCCGGAGGCGGAACGGTTGCGAGATCTGCGGGATCTCCTCTTCCGCAAACCACCGGGCGTTCCCATCGGCGTACGGATTCGCCCCGAACTCGTCAACGGTCTCTCCCGTTCGACCGACGAGTCAAGTCAGAACCTGTTCGCCGAACTTTCATCACGACTCCCCGACAACGACGTTCTCGTCGGCACCTTCCGACCCACCGACGTGGCGTCCTACGCTGCGGCGGGTCTCAAAAGTCAATTCGAGGCACAACTCCTGCGCGGCGAGACCGTGCTCGACGCCATCAACGGCCCGCGGCTCCCGTCACGGGCGATGTGGCTGACCAATGTTCCAATCGACGCGGCGGGCATCGACCTCTTGCGCACGTTCGGAGTCACCAACGTGGTCGCTGTCGGCGACGCGGTCACTGCATACGGAGCGGACACCAACCCGAGTCGGCCCTACGCGCTGCGTTCGGCCACCCATGGTGTCGTCCTGCATCTCGCCGACACGCGCTACTCAACCCTGCTTGACGAACCGATTGGTACGGCGTACGAATCGGCGACGGCACTCGCCGCGGAAATCATCGCCCAACGAAATGAAATCGCCGACTCCGCCATCGGTTCGTCCGCACTCGCGGCACGGCACGTCATCATCGCCAGCGCGAGTGGAGTCCCGGCCGAGCCTCTGATCGCGTCGATTCTGCTCCGCCATCTGCGGAACGCACCACAGATTTCCCTGCGACGGGTCGGAGATTTCACGCCGACATTGGAGGGCTTGGCCAAGATCGAACCACCGACGGTTCCCGTTGTCGACGTCGCCGGCATCCAAGGCCGCACCAATGAAGCAGTCGGTGCGGTGGAGTCCGTTCGTGACGTCGTCGCAACCAACGATGGTGTGGTCGAGCGTTGGATCGAACTCATCGACGTCGCCAACGACACCACGCTCACCGATGAACTCCGCAATACGTATCTCGAGTCGGTCCTCACCCAAGTTGCATCGATTCGTGGCGCGGTGAGCCTTCCAACGAGATCGTTCACCTTTGGTAGTCGCGATAGCCAACTGCGGGTACCGCTCGTCAATCTCAGTGATTTCGCCGTGTCGGTACGCCTGAAAATCTCCAGTCCAACGGGCAAGATGGCGTTCCTCCCGAACACCCTCGATGTGGTGATTCCTGCCGGCGCACAGGAGGAAGTCATCATCGAGGCGAGCGCACGGGCCAATGGACTCATACCGATCGAAGTGGCCCTGCTGACACCGAACGGGACGGTGCTCGACGTCGCCCAAGTTCGGGTGCGCGTGAACGCAATCGCCGGGTTGGGTCGTGGCGTCAGCGCAGTCTTCCTCTCTCTCCTCGCCGCATGGTGGATCATCCACACGAGACGTGCACACAAGAAGAAAAAGTCGGGTCAACACCCCGCACTACGCTCGCAGTCATGACCGTACGCATCGTCACCGATTCCGCATGCGACCTGCCTCAGCAGCTTGCCGATGAACTCAACATCACCATCGTGCCGCTCACGTTCAGTTTTGGAAACGACGAGTTCACCGATCGGGTATCGCTCACACCGACGGAATTCTGGGCACGATGCTCCGCGAGTCCCGTCCTTCCGCAGACGGCCGCTCCAGCACCAGGCAAGTTCACCGAGGCATTCACCCAACTCGCCAAGGAGGGTGCGTCGGCAATCCTGGTCATCACGTTGTCTGCCGAACTCTCGGCAACCAAACAAGCTGCCGAACAGGGTGCGCAAGCCGCCGGACTCGGCATACCGATCCGCATCGTCGACAGTCGTTCGGCGTCGATGGGTGAAGGTATCAACGTGGTGGCAGCCGCACGAATGGCCAAGGCTGGCATGGGGGTGGATGAACTTGCCGACACGGTCGCCGCACTTGCCGCTCGTACGCGTGTCTGGGGTGCACTCGACACCCTGGAAAACCTGAAGAAAAACGGTCGAATCGGTGGCGCCAAAGCACTCCTCGCCTCCGCGCTGGCGATCAAACCCATCATCACGGTCGACGATGGCAGGGTTGCAGAAGGCGGCAAGGAGCGCACCCGTCGCAAGGCCCTCGCGTTCGTGGTGGACAAGTTCCGCGAAGCAGGAAGCGTCTCCAACGTCGCCGTACTGCACGCACAATGTTCGGATGTCGACGCATTCGTCGCTCAACTGCGTGAGACGTACTCCGGCGAGATCATCGTCGGGGACATCGGTTCGGTCATCGGTTCACACACCGGTCCGGGCACGATCGGCGTCACCTACCACGTCGCATAGTTCCACCATCCGCGGGGTGCGCAGAACTAGCGTCTCCCGCAGTCATGTCCGCCGCTGAACTCGAACCAGGGTTCATCGGCGACCGATACCGACTCGAACGACTCATTGCCCGGGGTGGGATGGCGGAGGTCTGGCTCGGACACGACACGTTCCTCGACCGACAAGTGGCAATCAAGGTCCTCAAGCGACACATCGCACGGGATGAAACGGCAATCGAGCGTTTCCGTCGGGAAGCCCTGGCCTGTGCGGGACTCAATCACCCCAACATCGTCGCGGTGTACGACTCGTTCGCCCACAACGGATTCCAGGTCGTCGTCATGCAGTACGTCCAGGGCAAGAGCCTGCGTGATCTCCTCGACAAGAAGAAGAAACTCACACCCGCCCTCTCCATCATGATGGGGTCTGCGATCGCCGCGGCACTCGATGCAACCCACCGACACGGCTACATCCATCGCGACGTGAAACCGGGCAACATCTTGGTGCGACCAGACGGACACTTTCTCCTCGCCGACTTCGGCATTGCCAAGGCGATGACTCCGGCCGAAGGCAGCGATCTCACCAACGACAACATCATGATGGGAACCGCCAAGTACCTCTCCCCGGAAATCGTGCGCGGCAAACCACTCGACGGTCGGGCCGACCTGTACAGCCTCGGCTTGGTGCTGTACGAGTGCCTGTCCGGCAAGGTGCCGTTCCTCAGCGACAACGACGCCGACACCGCTCTGGCGCGACTCCAACGGGAGCCCACCGATCTGGCGCATCTTCGCCCGACCCTGTCCCCGCGCTTGGTGCGCGTGGTGCACAAACTGCTCGCCCGCAATCCGGATCATCGATACCAAACGGGTGAAGCCACGCGCCTTGCATTACTGGAGGCACTCCACGATGAGCGCGACGACGAAACCACCATCACACCGCCGACCGGGCAACGTGTGGTGTTGGAACGCAGGTCATCGCCCTCCCGGCCGGTGGAACGTACCTCGCGACCATCCGTTGCGCGCGGGTCACTCGGCGACGTTTTTCGCAGCACCACCACACGTCTCCTCCTGGCGACCCTGATTCTCACCGGTCTCGTCATTACCGCCGTCCTGCGCACGCGTGACCCGGACAACATCGCCATTCCGGCGGAGACGGTCGTCGACGCACCAGCGTCGGTCGCGACCGGTCCGGCCACCATCGTGGCGATCAACTCCTTCGATCCCAATGGTGATGATGGCGTGGAGAACGAAGAACTCATCGGTGCCTTGGTCGACAAGAATCCCCAGTCCGCGTGGGCGACATCGTGCTACGCCGACAAGTTCTTCGGAGCCAAAGCACGCGTCGGTGTGCTCGTCACCTTGAGCGGAGCCAGCACGGGATTGCTGCGGGTCAATTTCGGTAATGGACCCGTCGGAGCGGAGATATTCGGCGCAACTTCGCTACCGCCTTCGAGTTTCGATGGCTGGGGCGCACCGCTTGCCAACGACTACCGCACGCGTGGCGAAATCGTGAAGTTCTCCGTGACGACACCGGTCACTCACCTGCTCATCGTGCTCACCGAGATTGGTACGAGTGGAGCGTGCAGCTCGACGAATCCGTATCAAGGTCGGATCAACGAAGTCGCGTTCATTCCTGCGTAAGAAGCGACAGCGTTAGCCTGACCTCGTGGTCGGCAATCCGTTCAACGATCCGGAATTTCCGCGCAAGACCGTCGATCTCATCGATCGGGTAGTTGGCGCGGTTCGCGACCGTACGACTCGCCCGCTCGTCACGCTCACTCGAGCAATCGTCTTCGGATCACTCATCGCCGTGGTGTCCGTGGCGCTCGTATCGCTACTGCTCATCGCCATCATGCGCGGGACACAGGAGTTGTTCGAGCTCATACTCGAGGAGTCGCGCGCGGTGTGGGCCTCGTATTTCGCCGTTGGCGGAGCGTTTATTGTCGTGGGGGCACTCCTCCTACGTGCCCGACACTCCGAACCAAAGGACGACTCATGACCATCCACCCGCATCGCCACGTGATCATCATCGGCTCGGGTCCGGCCGGACTCACCGCTGCGGTGTATGTCGCGCGCGCTTCGTTGTCGCCGCTCGTCATCGAGGGTGAACCATCGTCAACATCCGACCAACCCGGTGGACAACTCATGCTCACCACGGAGGTGGAGAACTTCCCGGGCTTTCCCGAAGGTGTGCAGGGCCCCGAATTGATGCAGCGCATGCGCGATCAAGCGGCACGCTTCGGCGCGGAATATCTCACCGAAAAGGCAACAAAAGTGGACTTTTCGTCGCATCCGAAGCGAGTCTGGGTGCGTGGTGACGAATACACGGCAGATGTCGTCATCGTGAGCACGGGAGCACGCTCACTGATGTTGGGGTTGGCTGACGAGACACGACTCATCGGACACGGTGTCTCCACGTGTGCGACCTGCGACGGGTTCTTCTTTCGCGGCCAAGAAATCGCGGTGGTTGGTGGAGGTGACTCCGCAATCGAGGAAGCGTCGTTCCTCACCAAGTTCGCCTCCAAGGTCACCATCATCCACCGCCGCGACAAGTTCCGTGCCTCAAAAATCATGCAGGAACGTGCCCTCTCCAACCCGAAGATTGCGGTGCGTTGGAACGCCCAGGTCACGCGTCTCGTCGGCGACGCAAAACTGTCCGCAATCGAGGTGACCGACACCGTCAACGGAACGACGGACACGATGCACATTGGCGGTCTCTTCGTCGCCATCGGGCATCGACCCAACACCGATCTCTTCGCCGGCATCCTCGACATGGATGACAACGGTTATCTTGTCACCCAGCCTGGTTCTTCGCGGACGAACATTGCGGGGGTATTTGCCTGCGGTGACGTACAGGACCACACCTACCGACAGGCCATCACCGCGGCAGGCTCGGGTTGCATGGCGGCAATCGACGCAGAGCGCTGGTTGGAACACCATCACTCGACTGCCAACAAGTAGCGTGTCGTTCATGGCCGGCAACGTCATCACTCTCACCACCGACAACTTCGATGAGACCATTCGTTCCGCCACCACTCCCGTCCTCGTCGACTTCTGGGCGGAATGGTGCGGACCGTGCAAACAAATCGATCCCGTCATCCGCGAAATCGCCACCGAGAAGGCCGGGGCGCTCACGGTCGCAAAACTGAACGTCGACGACCACGGAGATATTGCGATGCGTTACAAGGTCATGAGCATTCCGACGATGATCGTGTTCAAGGACGGGAAACTGGTGGACACCCTCGTGGGTGCACGTGGAAAAGCCGCCCTCCTGAGTGACCTCGCCAAACACCTCGGCTAGCCCTTCTCGAACACCCCATCTCCTGTCGACTTTGTCGGTATTTCCTCGTATCCACAGCACTTTCCCCAATGTTGTCCACAGGTTGGGGACACCGTGAGGTGAACGTCAAGGCTCAAGAACGACTTGAGGGTTGATTATGCGCCGAGGATGGCACGGGCAATACGTTCCAAATCTGCCAAGTCGGCGAACTCCACCGACAATTTTCCGCGCGTGGAACGCGTAGGTTCCACCACCTCGACGCGTGTCGACAAGTGCTCGGCGACCAGGTGCGCCACGTCAACCAATGCCGGATCGCCGGTTGTTTTCTGACGCCGACTCGCTGGTTTCTTCCGTGCTGATGTACCAGAAGTGGTAATCAAGCCTTCCGTGGCTCTAACGGAAAGCCCTTCTCGCACCACCTGTTGGGCAAGTTTTTCCTGTTGTGCCCTGTCCGTCACGCTGAGCAAGACCTTGGCGTGACCAGCAGACAGTCGACGGTCGGCAATCAACTGTTGCACCGAGGCGGGTAACGCGAGCAACCGAATGGAATTGCTGATCGTCGCACGATTCTTGCCAACACGAGTCGCCAGTTGATCATGGGTCAATCGAAAGTCCTCGAGGAGTTGCTGGTACGCGGCGGCTTCTTCGAGTGGTCCAAGATCTTCGCGATGCACGTTCTCGATGAGTGCTTGCTCGGCCGAGCCTGCATCCGTGGTGTCCCGCACGATGATGGGCACATGCGTCAAACCAGCGCGTTGTGCTGCCTTCAAACGTCGTTCACCGGCGATCAGTTGAAAGGCTCCGGGACGAAGGGTGCGCACCAAGAGTGGCTGAAGAACACCAACGGCGCGAATCGACGCCGCAAGTTCCGTAAGCGCCTCATCGTCAAAATGCATGCGGGGTTGATGGGGATTGACATCAATCGCCGAAATCGGCGCTTCCGCGAGACTTCCTGTGACGGGTGGCACACCTCCCCCGCTGGGAATCAGCGATCCGAGACCCTTCCCCGACTTAAGCCCGGCCATGGACCACCTCCACTGCTGCTGCACGATAGGCCGTCGCGCCGACGCCTGATGGATCCAGTACCACGACGGGTTGCCCGTGGCTCGGTGATTCAGCAATCTTCACCGTGCGTGGGATAACCGTCGTGAGCACCTTCGCGCCGAAGTGCTCTCGAACTTCCTTCACCACATCGGACGACAACCTGGTGCGAGAATCAAACATCTGGCACAAAATCGTGCTGACCTGCAATTGTGGATTCAAATTCTTGTTGACGAGCTCGATGTTCCGGAGTAATTGTGCCAAACCCTCGAGGGCGTAGTACTCACACTGGACCGGAACAAGGACCTCCCCTGCTGCCGTCAAGGCGTTGACCGTCAACAGCCCCAACGAAGGCGGGCAGTCGATGAAGACATAGTCGTACTCGGTAGCAACGCGCTCCACCGCCTTGCGTAGTCGCGTTTCTCGGCCCATCATCGGAACGAGTTCAATTTCTGCTCCGGCCAGGTCAAGGTTGGCAGGCACGACGAACAACCCCTTGACGGCGCTGGCTTGCACCACGTCTTCGATCGGTGTTTCTTGCAGCAACACGTCGTACACGCTCTGCTGGAGGGCCCGAATATCAATCCCCAAGCCGGTGGAGGCGTTTCCTTGCGGATCCAGGTCCACCACAAGGACACGGTGTCCCAGGAGCGCAATGCTTGCCGACAAATTGACTACGGCAGTGGTCTTGCCAACCCCTCCTTTCTGGTTCGCAACCGCCACTACTCGAGGGCCCGACGTGCTCACGCCTTCAGAGTACTGGAGGGGCACCGGCCGGTTGCGTCACCGACTCCCCCAGCGGTGGTTCCACGTGGAACCGAACCACCGCGCCACACCGTTCCGGTGGACCGACTCCCAATGATTCCACCCAACTGGGTTCCCAACGAGAACCGTCGGTGGTTGGTGGCTCACTGATGACCACCCACCCACCACGGCGCACCAGGACCACGGCAAGTGGCAGCGTCAGACGAGGCTCACCAAACCCGCGTGCCACCACCGCGTCGTGGGAATGTCGCCACGCGGCGCTCTGGGCCATGGCTTCGGCGTCATCCTCGACGACCTGCACGCGGTGACTCCAGTCCAACGCGTTGACGGCTCGTCGGAGCGCGTCCGTGCGTTTTGCGCGTCGATCCACCAGGGTGACTCGGACATTCGGTCGATCGAGGGCGATAACGAGGCCGGGAATCCCGGCACCCGACCCCATGTCCAATACGGAGCCAACATCTGCGGGAAGCGCGGCCACGAAGTGGCGGGCGTGTTCGATCACTTCTGCTACCGGTCGTGCGCCAAGGCCACCTTCGGCCTGTGCCCGTTCCAAAATACCGATGAGCGTCAGTTCACCGGCACTCTTGGACATAGCCCCAGCGTAGGTGGGGCAGTGGATCTCAGTTTGCTGGGGTACCCGGTGCTCGGGACACCACAACACGACGGAACGGATCATCACCTTCGGAATGGGTGACCACACCTTCCACGTTCGCCAAGGTGTCGTGCACGATCTTGCGATCGGCAGAGTTCATCGGCTCGAGAATGCGCGGGGTGCCCGTTTCCATGACGTCACTGGCCACTTTGTTGGCAAATCGGCCCAAGGCATCCTTTCGTCGCTGGCGATATCCGCCAACATCCACACGAAGTCGGGTGTCGTGGTCACCTAGGCGTCGCTGGCTGACCACTCGAGTGATGTCCTGCAACTGTGTCAAGGTCATCCCTCGTGCACCCACGAACGTCGTCAGTTGTTCCCCGACCACCGATAATTCGATGTCGTCACCGTCAATGGTGGATTCCACCCGAGCGGGCAGTTCTGCCGCGGCAAACAACCCTTCCAAAAATGTGGCGGCAGCGTCACGCACCGTGGCGGGCGGAACCTTTGGTCCGTCGTTCCGACGCGGCGTCCGATCGTCGTCCTCGTGATCACGCTCTGATTGCTCGCTTCGACGACTGCGCTCGGGGCGACTCGGCGCATCACCGTCTCGACGTCGGTCACCGCCACGACTGCGCTGGCGAGTACGTCCGCCTCGTCGTTCGCCGCGTTCGCCGCCACGATCTCGTCGCGCGGTGTCACGAGTCGACGTTGGACGTACGCGTGCACGTACGACCGCCTCGCCTCGCATTCGTCCGAAGAGACCCGGCTTAGGTTCCTCGACCACTTCGATCTCTGCGTCCTCTCCGGCGACACCGAGTTGATCGAGTGCCATTGACTTGGCATCTTCCAATGTTGCCGCGGTGATTGTTACCCATTCCATGTTGTGTGCTCCTTGTTGGAAATCGTTGATGGTGTGTTGTGGGACATTCGTGGTATAGAGGTCAGCGCTTCGGTGGTTTCGGGCGTTTTGGTGGAGTACTCGCACCGGGTGTGGGCGGGGTGATCTGCGTGGTGGGCTTGTTCTTGGGTGGAGTCACTCGCTTGCTGGTGAACTCGTCGTTTTTGCCCGATTTTTCCTGCTTTTTCGGCTTTTTGGCATCGGCTTCGCTGATCTCGCGGGCCTTTGCACTGGCCTGTTGCGCCTGACGTCCGATCGAATCGTCGGCTCCGTAGAACCGCTTCGTGATGTAGGCCTGTTGTCCGATACGCACCGCAGCCTGCACGAAGTAATACACGATGAGACCCGTCGGCAGCACCACCTGGAACACCGCAAAGAACACCGGCAAGTACTGCATGATCTTCTGTTGGCTCGCCGACATCGTTGGGCTCACCGTGCGCGACGCCACCATTCGTTGTTGGACCAAATAGAGCAATGCCAATCCGACGACGAGTCCGGCATAGATGAGTCCCCGCGCGAAATCTTCCCGCATCACATTGAGCGGCTGCACCGCTAAGTCGAGTCCGATCGAACGCATCTCGTCCTTCCCGACGAGTGATTGATACATCTCCGAGGACTCCGCCAGATGTTTCGGGGCGAATCCGGCTTCAGGTGACGGTCGATAGGTGAGCCCCGTCAAGAGTCGAAACATCAACAAAAACACGGGCATTTGCGCGAGCAGCGGCAAACAGGAAGCCAGCGGGTTCACCTTGTGTTCCTGGTAGAGCTTCATCATCGCCTCGTTCAGACCCTGGCGGTCACCTTTGTGTTCGATCTGCAAGCGACGAAGCTCCGGCTGCAATCGCTGCATTTCCAACATGCCGCGCGTGCTCTTCAACGTGAGCGGCGTGATGACGAACATCACGACGATGGCCATCGATCCAATGGCAATCGAATAGTCGTTGCTCCAGGAATAGATCCAGGCGATCAACCAACCGACAGCGTCAAAAATCGGGTCAAACATCGAGGTTCATCCTCTCGTTCTGGTGGGGGAGGTCACTACAAGTCCCCGGCGATGGCACGGGGTCGTAGCCCGAGGGTCCGAAAGGACGACAGCGAACCAATCGACGCAATGCCATCCATCCGCCTTGCCACGGCCCATGTACGGCGATGGCCTCATGTGCGAAGGACGAACACGAAGGAAAAAACCGGCACGGCGACAGGACCCCGACGCGCTGATCTTGGTACCACTCGATCGCTCGCAACATCGCACGCTGCGTTTTCCCCAAGCTGTGGATATGCTCTGCGTTTGATGTGACGACGGTCACATTGAACTCCTGTTGGTGGTTTTTGCGGCGAAATCGGGTGATTGGAGATTGGGGAGCGCGATCCCAAGCAGTCGATCGAGCGTCATCCCCAGCTGTCCCCAGTCGTTATCCACAAGAGGCTGTTCTACGCCGAGCAAATACCAACCGTGTGGCAGCGCGGCACTCCGGGCCCGCACCAGTGCTCGCAATTGGCGACGGACACGATTTCGCGTGACCGCAGAGCCGATTCGTTTCGGTGTTGCAAATGCCAAACACACTGCACCGGCAGCATCGTCGGGCACGACTCGCAGACTCAATCCACCATGACGAACGGCGCGAGAACCCGCAAAACGGGCGAATCCGTCTTGTCGAGAAATACGGGCGATCACGCCGACAAACGGGCGCGGCCCTTGGAGCGACGCGACTTCAATACGGCACGACCAGCC
>SXPW01000033.1 GCA_005793785.1 Actinomycetota bacterium
GGGGTTCGAGTCCCTCCGAGCGCGCCAGTAGCACCCTGGGCTCAAGACTTCGCGCTGCTCCCAGAAGTTATCTTCCTCAGTTGTTCCGTATACGTCGACATATCGAAATAGTCATGCCAAAGAACGATTGCGCCATTTCGGATCCTAAAGACTCCAGATATCGGAAGTTCCAACCATGTACCACCGATGTTGAAGCGATCAAGTCGCTCGTTGTAGACAGTGTCTCCGTGTTCGCACTCCGACACGATTTGCCATTCGACCTCTTGCGCTGGTTCCAAGAAGCCCCGCAGAACTCTCAAGATCGTGGGTTTGCCGGTGATGGGCTTCATCGGCATGTTCTCGTACGAGACATCGTCAGCCATGAGCGACATTGCAGCATCCAAGTCCTTGGCCTCTATCGCCGAGAACAACTCTCTCACGATGTTCAATGCGCTCGAACCGGGCGCCTTCACGAGTCAACCGTACGGGAGGATGACCTTGCCCGCTAGATCTCGCTACGAGGCAAGCTTCGGCTGCATAACATGCAGGCGAAGCCGAAAATTGTCTCGAGCGGATCCGCCTAAGGCTTCTTCTTGTAGCCGGTTGGACACTTCGGTGCCGTGCCCGAAACGACCTTCGTCAACTTTCCCTTGACGCAGGTGATCTTGATGATCTTCTTGGTTGCAGCCAACGTCGTCGTCGTCGTTCGACTCGCAGCGACGGTGGTGGCGGTGGCTTGGCTGCTCGCCAACGATCCAATCGACATCGCAATCTGGTTGCCTTCCGGCGCAGGTCCGAACAACGAGAAGAAGAGAAGTAGTCGTTTGTCCGGCAGTGCGAGCACATCGCAATCGTCCGCCATGCTCTCGGTTCCGCCACTCGTCTTCTTGAGAACCACCGGAATTCGGCGAACGGAGGTGAACGTCAGACCATCATCAGACAATGCATAGTGGCACGACGATTGCCACTCAGAGTACGACTTCTCGATGTCGTTGTTGACATGAAAGATGATTCCCACTTTTCCTGCAGAATCGACGAAAGCGTGTGGGTGCAGATTGCAACGAGTGCCCAACTCCGGCCCGATTCGATATCCAGAGTCGGCGGTCCACGTCAACTGATCAGTGCTCGTTGCACTGTAGATCTTGACGTTCACGGACTTGTCGCTGCCGCATCGCGAAAAGTAGGACGATTCGTCACCGATGAACATTCGGTATCGACCATCGGGAAGTTTGACGACCGAGCCGCCGTCCAACTTCGTCAGTCCGAACGCAGTCGCGGCGATTCGAATGCCCGATTCTGCAGTCCAGGTTTGACCGTCCGATGAATACACCGAACTAATGCCCTTTTCATTTCGAACGTAGGCGCGAAAACCGCCCTCGGGTGCGGTTGTGACTGAAATGTGTCCGAGCGAGGACTCGATGTTCGTCGGCCAACGAAATCCCTGGTCAACGGCCCACGTCGAGCCCGAATCAGCAGACGTCACCGACCATTTCGACTCTGCCGGAGTTCCACCTTGGAAGATCATCCTGATCTTCCCCGACTTGTCGATGAATGCCGAACTATTGACACCTGCTCGCACGGTTCCGCTGGTCGAAAACCCCATCAGACCGTACGTGACGACGAGATTGGGAGTGGACCAGGTGTAGGCGCTGTCGTCCGTTGCTGCTGCTTTTGCGCCACTTGGTGCAGCGAGCACCAGTAGCAACGGGATGGATATACAGAATGAGAAATGACGGCGGAAGCTGTTGTACATGGTGGTCACGGTCTCCTTACCGATTTCAGAAAATAACAAATACGGCAGGAGCAGGCAAGGGAAATCGGTACCGCTTTACCGAGATTTCACCTTGGAATTACTCGTTCTGGCTCAGGTCACGAAGGGTACGCCTCGGCGGAGTACCGTGCGAAGCAACGCCACCCGGGAAGAACGCATCCACCCGAACCTGCTCGTCGACGTCGGCGAATCGCTCAGCGAGATCCTCCGCGGTCCACGTACCCGACTTGCTCCAATGCTGAACGACTCCGAACGGCGAGTAGATCGCGACGTCCGGACCCTCGATGGCGAACACCCGACCGGTGAAGCGACACAACGAACTCGCGAGATACACCACCAACGGTGTGACGTGCTCGGGCGAATGACGATCGAAGCCTTCGCTCTGAGGCATCAGCGCCAACACTGCCGGAGATTCCTTCACCATTCGCGTGCGCGCACACGGTGCCACTGCATTGACCCGCACGCCGAATTTCGCCAACTCTTGGGCGTGACTCACCGTAAGCGCAGCGATGGCCGCCTTCGCCGCACCATACACTCCGCCGCCGGCCGTGGGATGCAGTCCGACGGCGGACGTGGTATTGACGATCGCACGATTCGACTCCCGTCCGACCCGACTCCAATGGGCGGCGGCAAAGTGACTTACCGCAAGGGTGCCCTTGAGGTGTACACCGAGCTGGGCATCGACATCTCGTTCAGAGAGTTCGATCAAGGAACTCGGTCGATTGATTCCGGCGTTGTTGACGATGATGTCGATCCGTCCGAACTCATCGATTGCGGCGCACACCATCGACTCCGCACCACGCCATTCGGAAACGTCCGCAGTGTTGGCGACTGCCGAACCACCCGACCGTCGGATCTCGTCCACCACGGAATCTGCGGAACTCGCGGCGAGGCGTTCTCCGTTCACCGCCGCGCCGACGTCGTTCACGACGATCGCGGCACCTCTCTGCGCCAGTTCGATGGCGTACTCCCGACCAAGACCGCTTCCCGCACCGGTGACGAGCGCGACTCTTCCCGTCAAGAGTTCCATTGATTCACGACTGTAATTGCCGACGTGCTCGTCCGGACAACTTCGGTCGTCTCGATTCGACTAGCGGAGGAATGGTCGTAGTTCGACTCGCCGATTGCACGCACGGGAGCCTTCGGCGGCCAACGACTCGGCGAGTTCTGCCGTTGCGGCTTCGATCACCCAGAAGCCGCTGTAGTACTCGTCAGCCGAATTCAACGAGCGTTGTTCCACCCGACCTGCACCGGATCGGTTGTCCAGGAGTCGACCGGTTGCGGGCGATCCGATGCCAGCGGCAAGAATCCAATTCCCGCCAGCCCGCAATTTGTCGTTGAAGGCATCGATTGCGGCCATCTCGCCACCCGACGCCGTACCACTTGAACCGTCGATAACGAAGATGACGTAGCGCATCGAGTCCACATTAGGCACCACGACCGATTTCGGTAGTTCCTCACCCCGCCACGCAACGTAGATTTGTGGAGTGCTTCGCGAGTTCGGTAAGACGCCACCGAAGAAGGATGTCGTCATCATTGGTGCCGGGTTCGGTGGTCTTGCCTGTGCAAAGAAACTCCGGAAGTCGGTCGCCTACTCCGTGACGCTCATCGACCGCAACCCCTACCAGTTGTTTTCGCCGCTCCTCTACCAGGTTGCGACGGCTTCGCTTCCCGAGGACGACATCGCATTCCCCGTTCGCACCGCCTACCGGGAGGTCGCATTCATCCGCGCGGAGGTGACGAACATCGATCTTGCGAACAAGTCGCTGACTCTCTCCACCGGTAAGACCGTCGGCTACGACGACCTGGTATTGGCGGTTGGGTCCGAGGGCACCACGTTTGGCATACCCGGAGTTGCCGAACACACGTTGCAGATGAAGTCCGTGGCGCATGCACGAGAGATTCGACGGTCGTTGTTGCACAACTACGAAGCAGTCGAAGACGGCGCATTGCCGCTCGAGTCACTCAACGTCGTCATCGTGGGCGGCGGGCCGACGGGTGTCGAACTCGCCGGCGCGGTTCGTGAACTGCAGGGAGAAATCCGACGGGAGTTCGAACACATCGCTCCCCGGGCGACGGTCACTCTTCTCGAGGCGGGCCCACGGTTGCTGCCGAGTTTTCAACCGAGTTCGAGCGAGCACGCCCGGAAGTCGCTCGTCAAGATGGGTGTCGATGTTCGACTGAATGCTGCCGTTGTTGAGGCAACCTCGCGCTCGTTGCGACTCAAGGACGGCAACGAATTGATCGCCGGTACACGAATCTGGGCGGCTGGAGTCGTCGCTCCACCGCACTGGAAATTTCTCGGCGATGCCGACCGTGGCAATCGATTGAAGGTGAACCCCTATCTGCAACTCAACGAATCGGTGTGGGTGGTGGGCGACGTTGCGAGTTTCACCGGAGCAGAAGGTCGACCACTACCGATGATCGCGCCGGTAGCCATCCAACAGGGACGACACGTTGCACGCCAGCTGGTACGACGTGAACGGAATGAATCACTCGAGCAGTTCCGCTACCGGGACAAGGGCCAGATGGCCACGATCGGCAGGCGGAAGGCCGTCGTAGAGGTACGTCCCTGGTTGCGATTCAGCGGCACGATTGCGTGGCTCACTTGGCTGGCTTTGCATCTTGCATACTTGTCCGGTGGACGAAATCGAACCAGCATTTTTGCCGACTGGATTTGGAATTACCTCGTGTGGACACCGCGCCGCACCATCACGGAGTA
>SXPW01000034.1 GCA_005793785.1 Actinomycetota bacterium
ATCGATTGGGTGGTACCCAATTCACGGCGGCCACCAACCAGCGAATCTTCAAGAGTCTCCTCGAACTCAACAACTTGGCGGCTCGTCTGCGCCGCGGCGACATCGAGCCGAACCTCTTCAACACCTACTGCGCGGAGAATTTCAACTTCGCACCATCGGTGAGCGACAATGCCATCAACAAGTTCGGCCAGGACTACACCATGATGTGGAAGGGCTTGCCGGTCCAACTCGGACCTCACATTCGTTGCAATGAGGCTCGCATCTACTTCTATGTCGATGCCGTCGACCGCCGCGTGGTCATCGGCCACGTCGGCAGTCACTTGCGCGACAAATCGACGAACTAGCGCCGCCTCGTCAACCTGCGCCACGCTCCTTGGGCCAATGGCAACGAGAGAAACGGCAACACCAGTCGGTACACCAAGCCCGGCACCACGACGACCCTGCCCTTGTGGAGCGCCCGTTGTGCTGAATCTACGACGTCCTCTGGCGTGAGCCACATCCACTCGGGGACGTTGCGCGACAAATGATCGAGGCCCGCTCGCCGGTGCAGATCCGTTCGCACGTAACCGGGACACACCGCAACCACCCGTACGCCCTTGTTGCTCAGTTCCAATGCCAGACTTCGTGCGTACGCGGTCGCATGCGATTTGGCGGCTGCGTAGGCGCTCGCCTTTCGCATCGGGGTGAACGATGCAATGCTCGACACGATGATGACGTCTCCGGTACCACGCGTCAGCATTGCCGGAACCACCTGTTCGCACAACCGAACCACTCCCGCCGACATCAGGTAGGCGAGCTCGTCCAGGTGGTCCCGATCCGACGTGCCGACCGCGCCAACGTGGGTGACACCGGCATTGCACACCACCGCGTCGAGGACCCCGCATCGTTCCGCAACCCGATCGACGCCGTCCTTGCGCGAGAGATCGGCGATCAGCGTTTCGGCAGTGACACCACATGATCGTGCGGACAGTGCCACCAACTCGAGTGCCGCGGTGTCACGACCGACGAGTACCACGTCATAACCCTGCTTGGCATACCACGCGGCGAAGGCTGCACCAATGCCCGACGAGGCTCCGGTCACGAGCACCCGCTTGCGCGACGGCGCATCTTTCACCTCATGAGCCTCGCACATGATCGAGCATTTAGTGTGAGCGCCATGGATTCACCCGTCTTTGCCTTGTCAGACCACTACATCGAACGACTCGCCGAACTTGATCCGGGATTCGCCACGAGTCTCGGTATTCCGGGCCGCGATCACCTGATGACCGACTTCAGTCCGGCTGGGCACGAGGCGCAGGAGGCACTCAGTCGCCAAACACTCGCCAAGTTGAACGCCCTCGATCAATCGAGCGATACCGACCGACTTGCGGCAGGAGTTCTGAGAAATTCCCTCGAGATGGCTGAGCGGGAATTCGCCGCCGGCGAGCACCTCCGCGCCATTCGTGTTTTGGCCGGCAACGTCGACTACGCCCGCTCCGTCTTCGATCTCATGCCCACCGAAACCGCCGAACAGTGGGGAACGATCGCCGAACGAATGTCGAGGGTTCCGGAGGCATTCGAGGGCATGCAACAGACGTGGCGACTCGGCTTGCAACGCGACGTAGTTGCCCCGCGTCGACAGGTGCTCGCCGTCGCCGACATGCTCGAAGGCTGGGCCGGCACCGATGCAACCACCGGCTTCTTTCCGTCGCTCGCCGAACAAGCACGTTCGATCGATGGTGCTCCGCTGGAGGCACTGCGAGTGGCAGCACGGAACGCGTCGGCGGCGCTGTTGGCAACTGCGCGATTCCTCCGCACGGAATACGCACCGGCCGCGGATCCCCGCAACGGAGTCGGAGAAGAACGGCACGCACTCGCCCGGCAGCGGTACATGGGCATGCACGTGGACGCCGACGACGCCTACGAGTGGGGTCTCGAGGAGGTTCGTCGTCTCGACGCAGAACTTCGCAAGTGTGCGGCGCAGATCAAGCCGGGGGCGACGCTGGAGGAGGTTCGCCAGTTTCTCGACACCGACCCGAAACACTCCATCGACGGTGAAGAGAACCTGCGTCGATGGTTGCAAGATTTGATGGATCAAGCCATGTCGTTTCTCATCGGCAACGGACACTTCTCGATTCCTGAGTCGATTCGCACGATCGACGCCAAGATTTCACCCCCGGGTGGTGCTGCCGCGCAGTACTACATGCCACCAAGCGAGGATCTTTCCCGACCTGGAAGCACTTGGTACCCGGCCAACGGTCGTACCCGGTTTCCCCTGTGGAGTGAGCCGACCACGGCGTACCACGAAGGAGTACCCGGACATCACCTGCAAATCGGAATGGCGGTGGTGAATCGCGAGAAACTCTCACGATTTCAACGCAATGAGTTCGTCAGCGGTCATGGCGAAGGTTGGGCGCTCTACGCCGAACGCCTGATGGACGAGTTCGGTTTCCTCGAACGTCCCGAGTATCGACTGGGTTACCTCTATGCACAGGCGTTCCGCGCGGCACGGGTAGTGGTGGACATCGGTATGCACTGCGAAAAGAAGATTCCCGTCACTTGGCCCTGGAATCCGGGCGAATCGTGGACCCCCGAGTTGGCTTTCCAGTTCATGTCCGCTCGTTCGTCGAGTGACGACGCATTCAATCGTTCGGAGGTGGATCGTTATCTCGGTTGGCCGGCTCAGGCGATTTCCTACAAGTTGGGTGAACGAGTGTGGCTGCAACTTCGCGACGAAGCAAAGGCGAAACACGCCGCTGCCTTCGACCTGCGTGCCTGGCACACTTATGCGCTCGATCTCGGCAACCTCGGTCTCGATCTCTTCAAACGGGAGATGGCCCGCTTCTAGTCGCAAAGACGACTCGTCGACCTACTTCGTCACGACGACGGTCGTACCTGGTTTGGCCCACTGGTAGAGGAACTTCACGTCGACGGTCGCCATCCGCACACAACCGGAGCCGGCGAACGATCCGAGCTGGGCTTCGGTCTGCATCGCCTTGCCATCCTTGCGTGGTATCTCGTGGAAGCCGATGTTGCCTCCCTCCGGTCCCAATGCAAAGCGCGTCATCCATCGGAACGCAACTCCCTCAAAATCCAAACTGAACGACCACGGTGACTGAGTCGTCACCTTGTACGTGCCGGGAGAGGGAACCCCACGCCGTCCCGACACGGGCATGGAGCGTACGACCTCCTCGTTCTTGTCGATCACCCACACCCACTGCAGGGAGTTGCTGTACACCACACGCCGACCCACGCCGGTGTTGCGTGGCAGGCGTGGTGCAAAGCGACGAGTTTCGGTGATGTTCGGGGCGATCGACGGCAGTGGTGCGACGTCGACGCCACCCGGTGCGACGGCGGTTGAGGGGTCGGATGCGACGTCGGACCCCGCGTCTTGTGCGGCAGCAACGGGCAGTGACCCGAGCAACGAACCAGCGGCGGCGACGAAGGCAACGAACGCGAGGCTCCGGTATGCGCGTGCCACTACTCCGCTCCGCTGTCGGCGTCGTCCACCACTTCATACCGATGACCGACGGAACTCAGGACGCCTTGGATGACGGCGGCAGCCGGTAGCCCGAGGATTGCGCCGGTCGGCCCGAGGACCGCGCCACCGATGATCGCCGACGCAAACGCAACGCCGGCATGCAGCTTCATCGTCTGGGCGGTGATCTTCGGAGCGATGAGGAAGTTCTCGATCTGCTGGTACACGACGATGAAACCGAGGACGAACAGACCCTTGATCGGTGCATCAATGACCGTGAGCAGCAACGGAAGGGCGCCCGCCACGTAAATTCCGATGACGGGGAGGAATTGCGAAATCACACCCACCCACAGCGCGAGCGCGATCGGCGCAGGCGTACCGATGGCCTGGAACGCCACCCAGTGCAGGAACGACGACACCACGGCCAAGATCGCGCGTGACGACAGGTAACCACCGGTTTTTTGCACGGCGAGTTCCCACACGTCCAACACCACACGCTGTCGCTGGGGACGCAACCAACTGCAGATGGTTCGTCGAAGTCGTGGACCGTCGGCGGCGAGATAGAACGTGAAGAGCAGGATCGAGAAGGCCTGGAAGAGCGTGCTCAGCGCCGATACCCCGAGCTGCACCGCCCGATCGGCCTGCGAATTGAGGAACTCGCGAAACGGTCCGTCTGGATCATCGATCGACGTGATGATTTCTTCGGCGTCGAGTTTCGCACCGAAGTTGTCGTTCACGAAGCCAACGACGTCGGTCACGTACGTGTCGCGATTTGCCGAGAGTTCGGTCGCCTGATCTGCAACGAGCGTGCCCATCACGGCCACGAATCCGGCTGCCACCAGACTCACGACGAAGAGAATCAAGCCGGTTGCCAGACCCCGCGACATGCCGCGGCGGGCGAGCCGGTTGGTTCCGGGCTCGATTGCCAGGGCCAGAAACAGGGAGATCACCAGGAGGAGGAAGAAGGCAAACAGCCGATCCCAGAGTTCCTGCACCAGTACGGTCCCGAGCCACCCGACCCAGAGCAGGAATATTGCACGAGGAACCCAGCGTGGCATCGCACCGTTGACATCGGGTGTTTCGGTCACACCATCAGGGTACCGAAGCACGGTGTGAGGATTCCGATGAAGTCTCGTGGCACGATGAAGCCATGAAGTTCGACCGCGCCGCGATCGACACCGCGCTCGTCACCGTGCGCGAGAACATCGGCAAGTCGCTTCGAGACCGAGTGGCCGGACCGAACGGTGAACAACGAATGATGCAACTGATGGACCCCGCGGCACCGCGATGGTTCACTGAGGACCGACCGATACGTCGTGTACACGCCGATGCGGCGATGTTCATCGGAGGACTGCGTGCTCTGCTCGTGCAGTCGCTCCATCCTCTGGCAATGGCCGGCGTGGCCCAACACTCGGACTACAGGAACGACCCGTGGGGTCGTTTGCAACGAACCGCTGATTTCCTCGCCGCCACTTCCTTCGGTCCGGCGGACGAAGCACAACGCACCATCGACGTCATCAACCGTGTACACGAACGAGTGGTGGGTGTCGCCAGCGATGGTCGGGCATATTCGGCTCGCGATCCGCACTTGTTGCGGTGGGTGCACATCATCGAGATCGATAGTTTTCTCGTCGCCCATCAGCGGTTCGGTGAGTTTCCACTGGATGCGGTTGGCCGTGACGAGTACGTGAAGGACACGGCCGTGATCGCGCGCAAACTCGGTGTGCCGGCGCCACCCGAGTCCGTCCGGGCGCTTCGTGACCAGATCTCGTCGTACCGTTCCGAGGTTCGTGGCACGAAGGAGTCCCGCGACGCCATGCGCTACCTGCTGTTGGAACCGCCGCTCCCACCCGTTGCGCGCGCCGGCTACGGCCTGTTGGTGGCGGCAACGCTCTCCACTCTCCCGAGATGGAGTCGAGCGCACCTTGGACTGCCCTACCTACCGATCACCGAACGATTCGCCTTGCAACCCCTCGGCGATGCGATCACTCGTGTGGTGCGTTGGGCGATGCCGCCCCGACCCACGTCCTAAGGTCGCACGCAACGATCGTTGCTCCGCTTACTTCTTGCGGGCTCGCTCGACGAATGCGTCGTAGATTCCCTGCTGGGCCGCATCGTCGGCAGCGGTGTCCTCCGGGTGCCACTGCACTCCGACGATTCGGTACTCACGGTGCTCGATCGCCTCGAGGAGACCATCCGGCGCACGACCAACCGCAACGAATCCTTCTGCGAGCCGATCGATCCCCTGGTGATGAAACGATGCACCGTGCACGACCGACGTTCCGGCGGCACCTGCCAACCACGATTCGGTATCGAGAGCGATGTCATGTACGACGAATTCGGCACCAACCGGAAACTCACCCGGGGCGTGAGCAACGAGCGACGCGGCGTTGGGTAGGTCGGCGAGATGCTGCACCAAGGTTCCCCCGAGCACCACGTTCGCCAATTGCATTCCACGACAAACGGCAAGGACGGGAAGTTCGTTGTCGATCGCTGCGTTCAGCAACGAGGACTCGAATTCGTCCTGTTGCGGTGAAACGCCATACACCGACGCCGAAGATCGTTGTCCATATCGCGATGGATCCACGTCGGGGCCACCCATCAGGACGAGTGCATCGAAACGTCGCATCAATTCGACGGCGCCACCCGACTCGAACATCTGTGGTGCGATCACCACGGGTTCCCCACCGGCTCGCAACAACGAATTGAGGTACCGCTTCCCGGCGAACGCCACTTCATCGCGGGACACCTTGCTTGGCGCTCCCGTTCTGCCTGCAACGGCGATGAGTGGCGTCATGACACTCACGCTATGCGGCTACCTTCCCGAGTTCGTTCGACGAGATGTTCGCGACCGTGGTGATACGGCGACGCTCGCCAGAGTCCTTGCGAAGTTGCCGCGCGTTTGCACCTCGACACGATCCAGTGAAAGCCACCGGGCCATCCGGCGCACCTCTGCGCCAACACGTCCGACGATCTTCTTCGCAGTCACTCCAGGCTCCACGTAGGCAGCCTCGATTCTCAACGTGCCGTTGACGCGATCGGCCTTCGCGTCGAGTCGACCCACCAGCGTGTCGCCGTACAACACCGGAAGAACGTAGTAGCCGTACTTTCGCTTCGGCTTCGGCGTGTATATCTCGATTCGGTAGTGGAAATTGAAGAGTCGCTCGTTGCGGTCTCGATTCCACACCAGCGAATCGAACGGTGACAACAGTGCACAAACCGACACCCTCTTGCCGATTCGCGTTCGTTTCGGAACAAATGCAGGTACGTCCCAGCCCTCGACGGAAACCTCGATCAGTTCACGATCCTCCACCAGTGAGTCCAACGCCGCACGTGCATCGCGCGGCTTTTGTCGGTGGTAGTCGGCCAGGTCGACGAACGATGCAACGCCAAGATGCGTCGCGGCTCGACGGAGGAGTTCTCGGCGCGCCTCGAACTCACTCGGCGTTGCCATCTCGAGAATCCGCTCGGGAATGACCCGTTCCGTGAGGTCGTAGACGCGGGCGAAGTCGCGATCCCTGCTACGGGTCGTGACTCGACCGGCGTAGAAGAGGTACTCGAGCGCTGATTTCGCTTCGTCCCAGTCCCACCACGTTCCCTTCTTGCCCACGCGAGTGGATACGTCAGCGGCCTTGAGTGGACCCTCGTCACGCACTCGGCGGTACAGCCGTTCAACGAGCGACTTGTTGCGCGAGTAGAAGTTCCCCAACCACGGATGCGGACGAGCCATTCGCCATCGGAGAAAGGGTTGGAGTTCGGTCGGCACCAACGATGCTTCGTGAACCCAGTATTCGAACATCGTGCCGCGATCGACGGCAGCCGACAGCACGTTGCGGTCGTGCTGACCAAGGCGGGCGAACAACGGCAACTCCTGACTGCGCACGAGGACGTTCACCGAGTCGATTTGCAGCACGCCGACATTCGAGATCACCGAACGTAGTCGTGCGGCATCCGTCCCGTCGTGGGTGCCTCCGAATCCTTGTGCGGCGAGCACCATCTGACGTGCTTCTCGAATCGACAAGTCACCATTGCTGGTGAGCGTCACTGACGGCTACTCCGCGACGGTGATGACTACCGAGTTGATGACGACGTTCTGTTCCGGACGATCGCCGGGACCCGTGGCGACGTTCTGCATCTTCTCGACGACCTCAAGACCTTTGATGACTTGGCCGAACAGCGAATACTGGGGCGGCAGGCGACAGCCGTCAGGACCGCTGATGATGAAGAACTGCGAACCGTTGGTGTTCGGGCCGGCGTTCGCCATCGCCAGCGAGCCCACCTTGTACTGATTCGGCTTGGGTAATTCGTCGCCGAAGCGATATCCCGGACCACCGCGACCCGTGCCGTCTGGATCGCCACCCTGACAGACGAAATTCTTGATGATGCGGTGGAAGATGACTCCGTCGTAGTAGTGATGCAGCGCCAGGAAGACGAAGTTGTTCACCGTGAGCGGAGCGGCAACGGGGTCCAGGGCGATCACCAGTTCGCCGAGGGAGGTGCTCATCGTTGCGGTGTATCGCTTCGATGCGTCGATTCCCATCGCCGGCGGTTCACCGAATCGCTGTTGCTTCTTTGCTGATCCGTCGAATGGTGGGAACTGTGTTGGCATGACGAGCCACGCTAGCGGTCGTTACTGCACGCACCACCGGCTGCGCATGCACCGAGTGCGTGACGTCGACACCTACCATGGTCGACGATGAGCAACATCGAGTCGGACACCAAACACGAATCGCAACAGAGCGAGATGGTGGATCTCGATCAACTCGAGGCGCAATTGGCCGAGGTCGAACTCATGCTCGAACGTCTCGACTCACCCAACAACCGCTGAGGTGGTCGTTCACCACGCCGACTGACTGCAGGAAGGCGTACATCGTCGTGGGTCCGACGAAAGTCCATCCGCGCCGTTTCAACTCCTTCGAAAGTCGAACCGACGACGGGGACTGCGTGGGGATGTCGGCGGACGTACGACGCCCATCGGAGTGATCGTCCGACCTGAATCGCCAAACGAAAGCATCGAGCGAACCGGTGTCGGACTTGAGTTCGATGCATCGGCGGGCATTGTTGATGACCGACTGGATCTTCCCACGATGCCGAACGATTCCCGAGTCGAGCAGGAGACGCCGAACGTCGTCGTCGGTGTACTTGGAAACGACTTCAACGTCGAATTCGGCGAACGCACGACGAAAGTTGTCGCGCTTCCGCAGGATGGTGAGCCAGCTCAAACCCGACTGAAAACCCTCGAGGCAGATCTTTTCGAAGAGACGACGGTCGTCGTGCACGGGGCGTCCCCATTCTCGATCGTGGTACTCCACGTACAACGGGTCGTCACCACACCACCAGCACCGGTCGCACCCGTCATCATGTGACCGCAGCCCCAGTGCTGCACGGGGCGGCTGTAACTCCGCCACGTCTCGATCTAGCGATCGCGCAGTTTTGCAAGGAGCCGCAACACTTCGAGGTACAGCCACAC
>SXPW01000035.1 GCA_005793785.1 Actinomycetota bacterium
CTTGCACCGTTGTATTCGCTGATGGTCGCCACCGAACCACTCACCGACTCGATGCTCTCCGCCATCGGATGGCGCAATCGCGTCACCTTCAACGATGGCGGTCGGATGATCATCTACGCCCAACTCACCGGCGACAATCGAATTGCCTTCGGTGGACGCGGCGCGCCGTACCACTTCGCATCACGGGTCCACGACCGCTACGACCTCGACTCGGACACCCATCGACGCATCGCCGCCGCGATAGCACAACACTTCCCGATCGCTGCTACGGCACGAATCACCCATCGGTGGGGAGGACCGCTCGGGGTGCCGCGCGATTGGACACCGAGCGTCACCCTCGATCGTGCGCGCCACTATGCCCGTATCGGCGGCTACGTCGGCGACGGGGTGGCGGCAACGAACCTCTTCGCTCGAATGCTCGTTGACGCATGGCTTGGGACCGATTCATCGCTCACCCGCCTACCGTTCGTGCAACATCGGTCCCCCAAGTGGGAGGTCGAGCCGCTGCGATTCCTCGGCATCAATTCACTCCTGCGTCTCTCCGAATCCATCGATCGATACGAGCAGCGACACGGACGCGAGCCGCGGATTCGAACGAAGTTCTTCGAATCACTGCTCTAGTCGAGAATCTCCCCCATCGACACCGGACGACCGAGCGAAATGCTGCGATGCGCAGCCTCACCCATTGCCACGGACATCAAACCGTCGAACGTCGTCACCGCCGCCCTGGATCCATTGCGGATTGCCGCCTGCATTGCGCGGTGTTGTCGCCACGAGGACCCATGGTGAGCTCCGTGCGCGAGAAGCGAGGTTGGTACGTCGTCGACGGACACGATTTCCTCCTCGCACTGGAACCAGCCCTTGGATCGCAAGCCAAGCCGAACGACACCCTCGGTGACGAGTGCCTCTGCCTTGCCGAGATCACCGACGACGGAGATCTCCTGTTCGTTCTTGGTGGCCTCGGCGAACATGCAGAGGTCCAGCGATGCCCGCGCACCGTTGTCGAAATCGACGATGACGAAGGCATTGTCCAGGATGTCGGGCGTCCTCCCCTCGTAGATCTCGTCGAGATGGTTCACGTCCTGTGCGCCCGAAGCGAACACCCGGTTCGGCTCACTCTGCAACACCAAACGCATGAGGTCGAAAAAGTGGCAACACTTCTCGACCAGCGTTCCACCCGTGTTTGCGCTGAACCGGTTCCAATCGCCGACCTTCACGAGGAACGGGAATCGGTGCTCGCGTATGGCCAGCATCCGCAGATTTCCCAACGAGCCACTTCCGACATGATCGAGGAGCCGCATCGTTGGAGCCATGTAGCGGTACTCCAAACCCACCCACACCACCCGTGCAGCGTGAACCGTGGAGGTCTCCTTCTCGAGTGCGATGATTTCTCGGCACTCCCGTGCCGTGATACCCAACGGCTTTTCGATCAGCAAATGCGACCCGTGCTCCAGTAACGGCTCCACCACGGCGCGATGCGTGAAATTGGGCGAGGACACCACCGCCACATCGAAGCCCCCGCCAGCAACGAGATCCTCCACCGTCGCGTACTCGGCGATCGGATGACCTCCATCGACGAGTGCGTCCTTGGCCCGTCGCAGGCTGGTCGCGTGCGGGTCACAGAGTGCGACGACCTCCGTGTCCGGGAGGCTGCCCAACGCATGAATGTGCTCCAGACCCATCATCCCGGTACCGACGACGGCGTAACGCAATGGCGTACGAGGGGACGAGTGCTGCGCCACGGGTCAAGGGTAATTGTGATCCGCGTACGTGGTGGTGGGTAGGTTCTTCCCATGCACAACGACGACCTGTACTTCCGCCAGATGCTCTCCGGGCGCGACTTCGCCTCGCACGACGACATGGCGCGACAGATGGTCAACTTCGTCTACGCAATCGGTGATCGTTCCACGGGTGAATGCGTCCTCGTCGATCCCGCGTATGACGTGAACTCCCTCGTCGACGTGGTGGAACATGACGGCATGCGCCTGACGGGCGTCCTGGCGACGCACTACCACCCCGACCATGTCGGAGGTTCGATGATGGGGATGCGCATCGATGGGATTGCATCCCTCCTCGAACGGTGCTCCGTACCGATCCACGTCCAGACGGCGGAAGTGGAGTGGATCACCAAGGTGACGGGAGTCGACCGATCTCATCTCATCGCCCACGACCCCGGCGACGTCGTGAAGGTTGGCGACGTCGAGATCACCCTGGTCCACACCCCGGGACACACTCCGGGCAGCCAATGTTTTCTCGTCGGTGGATGCCTCGTCTCGGGTGACACGCTGTTCCTCGACGGCTGTGGTCGAACCGATCTCCCGGGCAGCAACCCCGACGACATGTACGACAGCCTCCAGACACTCGCGGCACTTCCCGATGAGACCGTGGTTTACCCGGGTCACATGTACTCCCACGCCCCCCACGGTGTACTCGTCGACGTTCGACGATCGAATGCGATCTTCAAGCCGAAGTCGAAGGAGGCTTGGCTTGGTTGGTTCGCGGGATGACAACACCCACCTACGCGAGTAGTCCGGAGATGCCGACCGAAAGTCCGCTCACGAACAACAAACCGTAAACCAACCGGTCGAATCGTCGTCCCGAAAAGACGGGTTGCGCGCGCATGCCGAGACGCTGTCCGCAGATGATGAGCGGAATCGCTCCCACCGCCAGCGCCACCTCGTTGCCACCGACGAGTCCCGCTGCGACGAACAGGACCATGCTCACCGCACCGGAGACGACGAACGTGAATGCCAAGGTGGCCCTGAATGCTTCGGGTGCCAGCCCTCGCATCTGGGCGGCGAGCACGAGCGGCGGGCCGTTGGTTCCCGTGGCGGTCGAGAGCACACCCGACAACCAGCCCGCAAATACGTCGTACGTGCGCCGTGGTGCAATCGTGCCCGCGCCACGCATCAAGCCGACGGTGGCAACGATGATCGACGCGCCGAGTGCAATCTTGAGCGGCCGTTGGGACACCAGGATCAACACCGCCAGTCCGAGCGGCATGCCGACGATTGCGGACACGTTGAAGCGTCGCGCCAACGCACGATCGATGTCACGACGCGATTGCCAGAACAAGATGGTCACGTTGAACAACGACCCGAGACTGACGGTGATGACCGCCGTGTCGAGGTCGATCGCCAGCGCCGCCAGCGGCACCGCCATCAACGAAAATCCGAAGCCACCGACCGACTGCACGAACGCCGCCGCCAGCATGACTACAAATACCCAGACGATGCCGTACGGACTCACGTTTGGTGGGACCGCATGACGCGACGCGTCGACAACGTCATCAACGACCCGTCAGTGCAGTGAGAGCCTCGTCGAATTGATCGGTGTGCAGTTGCACGTCCGCTGGTTCGTGGAACGGTGAGAACAGTGCCATGTTGTGGAACGGGGTGAGGAGGATGCCGCGATTGATGGCCCACAAGTGCATGAATGCGTCGAGTTCGTGGTCGACGGCTGCGGCTGCGTCCGCCCCGGTGCGCGGTGGAGGACAGAACCAGTACTCTGCGCGAGCACCGAGTCGTTGCACGCTCCACTGCAAGCCCCTTCGCTCATACGCCTGCTGCACACCGAGCGTCCACTCCGCAGCCATCTGCTTGGTGTGCACGAACTGTTCGGGAAGCAATGCATGCGTGAGCGTTGCTCGCACCGCGGCCATCGAGAGCGCGTTACCCGCCAGGGTGCCTCCGACTCCCGACACGTCGATGCCGGCGTCTGACTGGAGCGTCTCGACCCGATCCGCAACGGCGGCCGACAAGCCATAGGCGCCCACCGCCGTACCGCCACCAATCGTCTTGCCGATGACGAACATGTCCGGCTCGAGCCCCCATTCCTTCGTGCATCCCCCGGGGCCGGCACAAATCGTGTGCGTCTCATCGATGATGAGCAGGATGCCGTGTTTGCGGGTGATCTCCCGGACTCCATCCAGGTATCCGGGTTCCGGCAGGACGATGCCGATGTTCGTCAGCGCGGGCTCGATGAGCATGCACGCCACGTCACCGTGTGCGGCAGCCCGTTCGAGATCCGCCAGGTCATTGAATTGCACCGCTCGCGTGGTGAGCCCGGGATTGATTTGCGGACCGATCGCCCCCGGACGACTGACGGTGCGGTCCCCCATCCGAACGACGAGCGTCTCGTCGACCGTTCCGTGATAGCACCAGTCATGAACGATGACCTTGGGTTTTCCGGTGATGGCGCGGGCGAATCGCAACACGAAACGGTTGGCGTCCGTGGCACTCAATGCGAACTGCCACTTCGTTAGACCAAAGCGACGGGTCAGTTCTTCGGCCACCCATGCGGCGTCGTGCGTCGGCAGCATCACCGTCGAGCCACGTGCCATCTGCCTCGCGACGGCGGCGCCGATCTCGGCGTGGGCATGACCGGTCATGGAACCGGTGTCACCCAGGCACAGATCCACGTACTCGATGCCGTCGATGTCGGTGAATCGTGCTCCACGGGCCTCGTCGAGCACGATGGGAAACGGGCCGGGCCATCGTCGCATCCATGGCATCGGAACACCGGCAAGGAGCGAACCCACCTTCCCGGAATGCTCGGCGGATTTCGGATGCAAGCGGACGAATCGCTCCGTCTCCACCCGCATCAGTTCCTCGAGGCGAGTGCGGTCGATTCCAGACATCAGCGGTCAATTCTGCCATTCATAGACTTGTCCCGTGCGACCCGGTGTCACGACTTCGTTGTCCGTCGACGGGGCCCGCTTGATGCGGCGGATTCGCACACTCGCCGAGGTAGGCGCCATTCCTGGTGGTGGTTGCAACAGGTTGGCGCTCACCGATGCCGATCGTGACGGCCGGGATCTCGTCGTCGCATGGATGAAGGAACTCGGTTTGACGGTCAGCATCGACACGGTCGGGAACATCGTCGGCGTATGGGAGGTGGGTAGCGGAGCGCCGGTCATGACGGGCTCGCACATCGACACCGTGCGTACCGGTGGCATGTACGACGGCAACTACGGAGTGCTTGCCGGCTTGGAGGTGATCGAGTCGTGCCAGGGCGCAGGCATCGTTCCCTCACGACCATTGGCGGTCGGCGTCTTCACCGACGAAGAAGGCGCGCGGTTTGCCCCCGACATGCTCGGTTCGTTGGTGTACGTCGGCGGCATGTCGGTCGAAAGCGCCCACGACGTCGTCGGAATCGATGGTGCCCGCCTCGGCGAAGAACTTGAACGAATCGGGTACCTCGGGGCAACTCCTTGTCCCGGACGAATTCCGCATGCCTTCGTGGAACTCCACATTGAGCAAGGACCACTGCTCGAAGTGGACGGCGTTCGTATCGGTGCAGTCACGGGTGTGCAAGGCATCTCCTGGCAGGAGGTGACCATCGATGGTCAGAGCAACCATGCGGGTACCACTCCGATGCATCTGCGCAAGGACCCGACGTACGTGGCGGCAGCACTCACCGTCTTCGTTCGAGATCTCGCCGAGCGCTACGGCGGAAACCAGGTCTGCACGGTCGGGAAGATCGACGTTCATCCGAACCTCACGAACGTGGTGGCATCCCGAGTCGCCATGACCCTCGATGTGCGCAACACCGTCGAGGAAATCCTGCAGAAGGCCGAGGCCGAAATCGCGGAATACTGTGCGACCCTCGCCGACCTCGAAGGCGTCTCCGTCACCCGCCGGTCGCTGGCGCGATTCGAACCGGTGATATTCGACGATCGAATCGTCCACCTCGTCGAACGAGTTGCGGGTCAGCGCGGCGATTCCGTGCAACGAATGCCGTCGGGGGCCGGACACGACGCCCAGATGCTGGCGCGGGTGTGTCCGTCGGGGATGATCTTCGTGCCGAGCCACAAGGGTCTCAGCCACAACGTGAACGAACACACCGACGAGTCCGATCTCGTCGCGGGCGCCAACGTACTGCTCGACACCATGCTGCAACTCACGGAATTTCAACTCTGATGCGCGGCACCCTGCGTGGTGAGCCGCGCGTCGTGCGAGTTGCCGCCGCACAGATGGGCCCCATCAATCGCGAGCATGCGCGCGAGAACGTCGTCGCCCGACTCTGCGCACTGTTGCATCGTGCGGCTGATTGCGGCGCACACCTCGTGGTGTTTCCGGAGTTGGCGCTCACGACGTTCTTCCCTCGGTGGTTCGTCGACGACATCTCGGAGGTGGACCATTACTACGAACGGGACGTGCCGTCACCCGTCACTGCCCCGCTGTTCTCGTGTGCGCGCGAACGCCGCGTCGGTTTCTGCCTCGGCTACGCCGAGTTGACGAGCGAGGGACATCGTTACAACACCCAGGTTCTCGTCGATCGGGACGGCGCCATCATCGCCAAGTACCGCAAGATTCACATTCCCGGTCATGCGTCCAATGAGCCGAGTCGCAAGTTCCAGCACGCCGAGCGCTACTACTTCGAGCCGAGCGGCGAAGGATTCGGAGTATGGAACGCATTCGGCGGACGCATCGGAATGATGATCTGCAACGATCGCCGATGGCCCGAGTCCTATCGAGAAATGGGCCTCCAGGGCGTGGAACTGATCCTCTGCGGATACAACACCCCCGTCAACTATCTTCCCGACCCGAGCCAGGACCGACTCGCCGGTTTCCACAATTCACTCGTGATGCAGTCGGGTGCCTACCAGAACGGCACGTTCGTGGTCGGGGTGGCCAAGGGCGGTTGCGAGGAAGGGGTCGACTCGCTCGCCGAATCCCAGATCATCGCCCCATCGGGGGAGATTCTGGCCAAAACGGTCGGCAACGGCGACGAGGTGATCGTTGCCGATTGCGACCTGGAGTGGTGCAAGAACTATCAGAACACCCTGTTCGATCTCGACTATTACCGTCGCCCCGAGGCGTACGTTCGCAGCCAGCACCAACGCGGACCCCGTACCCGAGCCGACGGCAGCCCGCTCCTCTAATACCGTGCCCGGCGGGTAGCCGCGGAGATGAAAAACCGGCCGAATGGCATCCGTTGTGGGTGGGGGCTGCCTTTGACAAACTGTAAAGGTGACTGCCTTCGTGGTGAACGGAACCCCCGTCGAGGTCCGTCAGTCGCATCCCCACCTGTTGTCGGCGCTCCGTGAGGAACTCAACATCACTTCACCCAAGGACGGGTGCTCACCGAGCGGTCAGTGTGGCTGTTGCACGGTGCTGATCGACGGTAAGGCCGTCGTTTCGTGTCAAACCAGCCTGGAGAAAGTGGCCGGAAAATCGGTCGTGACCCTGGAGGGAGTCGACGAGACAGAACGTTCCCGATTCGCATCGGCGTTCGCGGCGTGCGGCGGACTTCAATGCGGATTCTGCATCCCCGGCATCGTCGTGCGCGCCAAGGCACAGATCGACAAGAAGGGCGCAGCACTCAAACGGGAGGACATGGCCCGGCATCTCGGTGCACATCTCTGTCGCTGCACCGGCTACGCCAAGATCCTCGAGGCAATCGAGCACGTCGCAAAGGGAGACATTCCGCCGATGCCGATCGTTGCCGGCGTCGGCAGCCGAACCCCCAAATACGAGGCGCACGCTCTCGCCCTCGGTGATCGCGGCTACATCGACGACCTCCGCGTGCCCGGAATGCTCCATGCGGCACTCCATTTCACCGCCCACACGCGGGCCACGATCCGCTCGATCCGTACCGACGCGGCTCGCGCCGCCGAGGGAGTGCGAGCCGTCTTTACGGCTGACGACATCCCGGGTGAACTCATGGTGGGAATCATCCACAAGGACTGGCCGGTGATGATTCCGGTGGGTGGTCGCAGTTCCTACGGTGGCGACGTACTCGCGATCGTGGTGGCCGATACGCGGGTACACGCACGAGCGGCGGCGGCATTGATCGACGTGGACTACGAAGTGCACACCCCCATCACCGACGTGGACGTCGCACTCTCCACGAGCGAAGTTGCCGTGTGGCAGACCGCGGACAACGTGCTCAGTACGAGCGAGTACCGACGCGGTGACGTCGAGGCGGCATTCACCGACGGTGCACATGTCATTGCGGAGACGTTCCAGACCCAACGAATCGAGCACGCCTTCCTCGAACCCGAGGCGACGCTCGCCGTCCCGTCGGGTTCGGTCGAAACGGGAACGCTGCACGTCTATTCGGGCGGCCAGGGAATCTGGGACGACAGGAACGACATCGCCCGCGTCCTCGGTGTGGGCAACGACCGTGTCACCGTCGAATTGATCACCAACGGCGGCGCCTTCGGCGGCAAGGAGGACATGTCCAATCAGGCGCACGCAGCGTTGGCGGCATGGTTGCTCCGAGTCCCCGTCAAGTGCGTGCTTTCGCGCGAGGAGAGTTTCCTCATGCACGCCAAACGACATCCGATTCGAATGCGATACGAGATTTCCTGTACCGCCGAAGGCCGTTTGACGGGATTGCGTGTGCGGGCGGTTGGAGACTCGGGCGCCTACGCCAGTGTCGGCATGAAGGTGCTCGAGCGCATGGCGGGGCATGCCAGTGGTCCGTATCACGTTCCGGCCATCGACGTTCAAGCCATCGCGGTGCGCACCAACAACCCCGTCGGCGGCGCGTTCCGTGGTTTCGGTGCCAACCAAGCACAGTTTGCGATGGAAGGAATGCTCGACCGCCTCGCGGAACGAGTCGGAATCAGCGGCTGGGAGATTCGCCATCGCAACGTGATTCGACCGGGGATGGTGTGGGGACCGGGACAGATCATGGACGACGGTTGCGATGGTGCGCTCGCTTGCCTCGAGGAGATCAAGCCGCACTACGACGCCGCACGCGCCGCCGGAAAGGCCGTGGGATTGGGTCTCGGTCTGAAGAACAGCGGTCTCGGTAACGGCTTCAAGGAGATCACCAAGGCGGTCGTGCGCATCGAGGAGGACGACACCCTCGAAATCCGACATGGCTGGACGGAGATGGGGCAAGGCATCAACACCATCGCGCTCCAGGTTGCAATCGAAGAACTTCGTGATGTGCTCGACATCGACACGAGCAAGATTCGAGTGGTCGTCGACACCACCCGCGAGTTGGGTCTCGGACAAACCACGGGTTCGCGAGGCACGCTCATGGGAGCCGGCGCCGTGCAAGCCGCGTGCCGAGCGGCACGGAATGCGGGATTGACCCGCGGCGTCGACCACGTCGGGGAATACCGGGTCGACTGGACGACGAAACTCGGCGACCCTGGCGTTGCGAACCCGATCATTCATTCCACCTTCGGTTATGCGTCGCAATTGGCGATCATCGACCGCGAATCCGGGAAGGTGGAACGTGTCGTCGCGGCCCACGATGTGGGGCGGGCGATGAACCCGACGCTGTGCGAGGGACAGATCGAGGGCAGCATCCACATGGGGCTCGGCTATGCGCTCACCGAGGATTTCCCGAGCGACCCGTCGACGGGGATGCCGACGAACATGACCTTGCGCAGTCTCGGCATCCTCCGAGCCAAGGACGTTCCGCTCATGGACGTCATCCTGGTGGAACGCCCCCAACCCGACGCTCCCTACGGCATCAAGGGTGTCGGCGAGATCGGACTCGTCCCCACCGCGGGTGCGGTCGCCGCAGCACTGCACGACTTGGATGGGACGTGGCGAACGCAGCTGCCGATGCGTCGCGCCGGAGCCGAGGACGAATGACCGTCACCGCGGAAGTCCGCGATATTGGTGAGATGAGCACCACCCCCGGACTGGTGAACGCTCATCATCATCTCTACTCCTCGCTGGCCCGCGGCATGCCGGGACCCCGCATGCAACCGACGAGCTTCCCACACATGTTGGAGCTCGTGTGGTGGCGACTCGACGCGGCGCACACGCTCGACTCGATTTACTGGTCCGCGAAACTCGGCGCGCTCGAGGCAGCGCTGGCGGGAACCACCTGCATCATCGATCACCACGAATCGCCCCGTGCCATCGAAGGGTCACTCGACGCAATCCGTCGCGCCTGTGAGGAAGTTGGCGTGCGGGTGCGAACGTGTTACGGGGCCACCGATCGCTGGGCGGACGACGGTTCGCTGCACCCGAAGGTGTCGCCATTGTCCGGAATGACCAAGGGTGCGCGTCTCGGTCTCGAAGAATGCGAACGTCATCTACGGGCAGGACACGACGGCATGGTTGGACTGCATGCGTCGTTCACCTGCAGTGACGACACCATCGGCGCTGCGAGTGAGTTGGCCGAGCGGTTCAAGGTCGGCGTCCATGTCCATGTCGCCGAGGCCATCGACGACGCCTCCGCTGGCGCGCGGCTCCAACGACACGCGCGAAAGGAATGGCTGCTCGTCCATGCAGTGCATTTGTCGGAATCGCTCGCGGGCACGATCGTCCACAACCCCCGCTCGAACATGAACAACGCCGTCGGGTACGCCAAACCCACGACCCGACCCAACGACGTCGTACTCGGATCCGATGGCATCGGAAGCGACATGGCGGAGGAAGCGCGCTTGGCGTACGTACGCCTGCGCGAATTCGACCCGTCATCCACTCCGGAAGTGGTCGACCGTTGGCTCACCAATGCACGGCACCTCTTCCCCGCCGCCCTTCTCGACCGCGTCACCTGGCGATCACCTCGTGCCGACGACCCGTGGTTTGCGGCCTTCACCACCGCGATGCGGGTGGAGCGGGTGGAGGTCGACGGTCGCACGATCGTCGACCGTGGGACCACGCTCCTCGTCGATGAGACCGAGGTTCGACGCAAGTCGGCCGAAGCCGCACGTCGACTGCACCAACGAATGGAGAACGTATGACCGCATCCCGAGTCGCCCTGTACCTGCAGGATGCGCATCGCATCTCCGAAGGAATGGAATTCGCCCGCTATGCGGAAGCAAAGGGATTCGAGGCCGTGTGGCAGGCCGAGAGTCGACTCGTACGTGAAGCCACCGTCCCGATGGCCGCCTTTGCCTCCGTCACCACCACCCTCAAGGTCGGCTCAGGTGTCGTCGATTGTTGGAGCAGGAATCCCGCGCGCCTCGCGGCGACGTTCAGCACGCTCGACGATCTCGCTCCCGGTCGGGTCCTCCTTGGTATCGGAGCGTGGTGGGATCCGCTCGCCGCCAAGGTTGGAATCACTCGGACCAAACCCCTGCGTGCCATGCGTGAGATCGTCACCGCGGTACGGGCGTTGCTCAACAACGAGACCGTCACGATGCACGGCGAATTCGTCCATCTCGACGGCGTCGAACTCGACTACGTGTACCAAGAACGACGAAGGAAAAACGTACCCATCTACATCGGGGCAACGGGTATGCAGATGATGGAGCTCAGCGGTGAAATCGCCGACGGCGTCGTTCTCAACTATCTCGTCTCACCCGAATACAACGCACAGGCCATGGAAGCCCTGCACAACGGCGCCGCCAAGGCGGGTCGGTCGATCGACGCCATCGATCGTCCACAGCTCGTGGTGTGCAGCGTCCACGAGGATCGCGCGGTCGCCCTCGACATGGCACGAATGATGGTGACGCAGTACCTCGGTCAACAGCCCCACATCATGAAGGCTTCCGGGGTCCCCCAATCGATCCTCGACAAGGTCGGCAGCGTCCTCACGTGGCCGGCCACCCACGAACAGGTGGAGTCGGCGTCCAAGCACGTTCCCGACGAAATCGTCCAGATGCTCACCGCCAGCGGCACACCGCAGGATGCACGCGACCAGGTTGCGCACTACATGCGCAATGGTGCGACGTGCCCGATCCTGTATCCGTTGGGCGACGTCAAGGCGATGATCGACGCGTTCTCCGGATGGACTCCCCCCGCATGACGGTGATCAATGCGCGATCCGTCGACGAGGCGCTGACCGCACTGCGCGACCACCCCCGGGCACGCCTCCTCCAGGGTGGCACCGACCTGATGGTCGAAGTCAACCTGCAGCGAACCTCCGTTCAGGATGTGATCGCCTTGCGCCAGGTGAGCGAACTACGTCGTTGGCACGTCGATGAACAGTCTCGGGCGGTGCGAATCGGCGCCGGTGTGCCCTACGCGGAGCTCGAGCGCAACCCCCTCGCCCTCCACCTTCCCGCGCTCGCCCAAGCCGCGCGCACCGTCGGCTCACCGCAAATCCGTGCCGCGGGTTCCCTCGGTGGCAATCTCGGAACGTGTTCCCCCGCAGGAGACGGACTCCCCGTGCTCAGCGCCATGGATGCCGTCGTGCATCTCCGCAGTGCCACCGACTCGCGCGATGTGTCCATCCACGACTTCATGCTCGGAGTGAAGCGATCGGCTCGTCGGCCCGACGAGCTCATCGTCGCGGTGACCCTTCCGTTGCTCGATGGATTTCAGGGCTACGCCAAGGTGGGCACCCGCAATGCGATGGTCATCTCCGTGGCTTCGGCCTGCCTCATCCATGACGCGAGCGAGGGCTCGATTCGGTTGGCGTACGGCGCCGTCGCTCCGACGGTCGTTCGCGCGAGGAACGCCGAGCGCTGGCTCGCCGCCAACGCACCACTACGCGGGCGGCCCGTGTTCGATCGTGCGCTTGCGTCGGAGTTCGGCCGGCGAGCCGCCGAGGAGTGCGCACCGATCGACGACCATCGGTCGACGGCACGGTATCGACGGCATGCGGTGGCCGTACTCGCCGAGCGACTGCTGTTGCAGGCCAGCGGGTACGGAGCATCGCGGGAGCACACGACATGAGCGGCGAGAACGCTGGCAACGAATTCTTTCGGCTCACCGTGAATGGCATCGACCACGACGTCCGAGACGCATGGGTCGGGGAAAGTCTGTTGTACGTGTTGCGGGAGCGCTTGGGATTGCCCGGCACGAAGGGTGCCTGCGAGCAGGGCGAGTGTGGTTCCTGCACGGTGTTGATGGATGGCGAGGCAGTGTGTGCCTGTCTCGTCATGGCGGCATCCGCCGTCGATTCCGAGATCGTCACCGTGGAGGGACTGTCGACGGACGGAGAACCCACCGACGTCCAGAACACCTTCGTCGCAGCCGGTGGGGTGCAGTGCGGCTTCTGCACACCGGGTCTCATCGTGGCGGTGCATCATCTCTTGGATCGCACGCCGAATCCCACCGACCTCGAGATTCGTGAGGCGATCAGCGGCAACATCTGCCGATGCACGGGTTACGGACGCATCTTCGAAGCCGTTCGCCTGGCCCGTGACGCCCGCTTGGCCGGTGGTTGAACGATGTCCACGTCAACCACGACCAGACGGCGAGGGGTGCTCGGTACCTCGGCCCTGCGACCCGACGGTCTGCCGAAGGTGCAAGGTCGCTTCGCATTCTCCTCCGATGCATGGGCGGACAACATGTTGTGGGGTGCAACCCTGCGCAGCCCGCACCCGCACGCCCGAATCGTCTCGATCGACACCTCGGGTGCCCTGGCCATCAACGGTGTCAGTGCCGTCATCACCGCAGACGACGTTCCTGGTCAACTCACCTACGGCCTCATCTCCAACGACCAACCGGTCTTTGCTCGCGACGTGGTTCGCTTCGCTGGAGAACCGGTGGCGGCGGTCGCCGCCGACCACCCCGAAACCGCCCGGCGAGCACTGGCCGCCATCACGGTGGTGTACGAGGTATTGCCGGCACTGACCCGCGCGGAGGAAGCGCTCGACACCGGTACCACTCCGATCCATCCCGACGGCAACGTCATACGACGCCAACGCATCGTTCGCGGTGACCAGTCCTTCGCGGGCGATGTCGTCGTCGAGGGCACCTACGACATCGGCATGCAGGATCAGGCGTTCCTCGGATTGGAGGCGGCACTCGCGCTCCCCGATGACGACGGATCCGGAGTCGAGTTGTTCGTGGCCACCCAATGGCTCCACGAGGACCAGAAACAGATCGCAGCGTGTCTGGGGCTGCCGCTCGACAAGGTACGTCTCACGCTCGGCGGTGTGGGCGGAGCGTTCGGTGGGCGCGAGGACATCAGCCTGCAGGTGCACTGCTGTCTCCTCGCGCTGGCGACTGGTCGTCCGATCAAGATGCAGTACGGACGCGAGGAGTCGTTCTTCGGTCACATCCACCGACATCCCGCCACCATCTGGATGCGACACCATGCCGATCGCGACGGGACGTTGCGACGCGTCGAGGCTCGCGTACTCATGGACGGTGGTGCGTATGCCTCCACTTCGTCGGCCGTACTCATCAATGCCGTCACCCACGTGCAAGGGCCGTACCGTTGCGAAAACGCGACCGTCGACGGATATGCCGTTCGCACCAACAATCCCCCGTGCGGTGCGATGCGCGGTTTCGGTGTGGTGCAGGCGTGTTTCGCCCACGAATCGCAGATGGACAAACTTGCCGCTGCTTGTGGATTGGACCCCGTCACGATTCGTCTGAAGAACGCCATGCGTACTGGCGACCGGCTCATCACCGGACAGGTGGTGGAGAGCGTCGCCCCCGTGGAACGGTGCATCCGCGAGACCGCTGCCCTGCCGTTGCCACCAGAATTGTCCGAACATCCGGATGCACTCCAACTCCCGGGCGGTTCCGGGCGCACTGCACGACGGAACAACGTCACCCGCGGCATCGGCTGGGGTGTGTCGATCAAGAACCTCATGTACAGCGAGGGCTTCGATGACTACGCGACCGCTCGATGCCGGCTCGCCAACGGTGTTGCGACACTCCAATTCGCCACGGCGGAGGTCGGTCAAGGTTTCGTCGTTCTCGCCCAACAGATCGCCCGTTCGGTACTCGGGGTGGACACGGTGTTGCTCGAGCCGATATCCACCGCCATCGGCAGTGCCGGTAGTACCTCCGCGTCACGCCAAACATGGATGAGCGGTGGCGCGGTGGATGGGGCTTGTCGATTGGTGCGGGAGCGGCTCTTCGAGCAAGTCGCCCGAGAACACCACATCGACCCGCTTCGTCTCACCATCGATGGAATCGACGTCATCGATTCGGCGGGCGATCTACGGGTGAGCGTGGAAGACGCCTCACGCGGACTGGTGATCGACGAAACCTTCGAACATCACCATCGAGCGACCGAGGAACTCGACGAGAACGGACAAGGCAATTGCCACGTCGCATTCGCCTTCGTCGCACATCGAGCGGTTGTCGACGTCGACACCGAACTCGGTTTGGTCAAGGTGGTACAGATTGCAACGGCGCAGGACGTCGGTCGCGTCCTCAACCCGTTGGCCGCACTCGGGCAAGTCGAGGGTGGCATCGCCCAGGGCTTGGGACTCGCCGTCATGGAGGAGATCGTGCTCGTCGATGGCAAGATGCGCAACCCGTCGTTCACCGACTACCTCCTTCCCACGGCACTCGATGCACCGGAGGTCGTGGTGAGCATGATCGAGGAGCCCGAGCCACAAGCCCCACTCGGTGCAAAGGGCATCGGTGAGCCGCCGTGCATTTCCGTTACGCCGGCGATCGTTGCGGCGATTCGAGCGGCAACCGGCAAGGACCTGGCGAGGGTGCCGGTGCGGCCGCAAGACATCGTCTTTGGCTGACGTTTCGGATCCAACCGACGTTCGTCAGCGCTTCGGGAGCCAGCCGATGTCACCGGGACGCACGGTGGCCTTCGGAGACGACGGTTGCTTGCCGTCGACGAACTGCACCTCGATACCGATGCTGCGCATGTCCCGCACGACGGAGCGTCGCTGCGACGGGTCGACGAACGACACGACGACACCTCTCGCTCCGGCACGTCCCGTACGGCCCGATCGGTGCACGTAGTCCTTCGGGTCATCCGGCGGATCC
>SXPW01000036.1 GCA_005793785.1 Actinomycetota bacterium
ACGGACATGGACGCAACAACCAACAACGACGGCATCACGGCGACTTCCAGCGTATCCCTTCCACCTCCGCCACCTCCCGCATCGCAGTCATCGGGTCGTCGGGTGTGGTGGGCATTGCCGCTGTTCACGCTTGCGTGGGCATTGTTGTTGGTGACGCTCGCGGCCTCTCTGATCCGAGTGAACTTGTGGGAGATTGCACCCGGCTCGGCGCAGGCCGTCGCACCACGGATGACCTTCGGAGAAGATGCACTCGCGGTAGTGACTCGGTACGAAACCGGGGACGAATTGTTGTTCGTCACCGCGCTCGGTAGTCGCCTTTCACTTCTCGACGTTGTTGCGGCATGGCGAGACGACGACGTCGACATACTTACCTACGAAGAACGATTCGGATCCGAAACTCCTGCCCAGCAACGTGCGGGGAACTCGCGCGCAATGGTGTCGTCCAAACAGATTGCAGAGTTCGTCGCGCTTACCCGCCTGGGTATCGAGTCGGAATTCGTGTTCGGGGACGTCGTTATCGACGAAGTCGTATGTGAGGATGCCCCCGATCCGCTCAGCGCCTGCAAGCAACTTGCTTCAGGTGACACGATCGTGACGTTCGATGGCAAACCGACGCCAATCCTGCCTGCATTGATCGAAGCGGTCACCGCCAGGAGCCCGGGCGACGTCGTTGTCGTCGGAGTCCGTCGCGAGGGATCAGACGATGTGGTGGAGACTGACATCAAACTGATCGCCGCTCCCGATGACGCTCAGCGCACGATCGTTGGATTCATGCCACGCGATACACGAACGGTGAAAACTCCCTTTGAAGTAGGGATCGACACCGATTCCATCGGCGGACCTTCGGCCGGACTCGCGTTCACGCTCGCCCTGCTTGATGAGCTCTCGCAAGGTTCTTTGACGGGCAAATCGAAGGTGGCGGTGACGGGAACCATAGATGGCGACGAAAGTGTCGGTGCGGTGGGTGCGATACCGCAAAAGGCGGTGGCAGCCCGCGATTCGGGTGCGAGATTGATGTTGATTCCCGCGAGTCAGTCCGACGACGACATCGCTCGAGCGCGGCGAATCGGAGGCTCACGTATGCGAGTGGAAACCGTCGCAACGTTGCAGGATGCACTGGACATCCTGCGAAGCATCGGTGGTGACGCGCTACCCGATGCCACGACCGACGAATAGTTCGGACGTACTCTGGAGGGTCATGGCCCTCGACTTCCAACGACCTGATCCGTCGTCGCCGGCCGCCGTAGCCGCAGCTCAGTTCACCGTCACCCGCCGTGGCTATCGGGAAGAAGAAGTGCGTGACTTCCTGCGACAAGTGTCGGTGGAGTTGGCACGACTGTTGGAGCGAGAACGCTTTCTGGAAAGTGAACTGAAGGCCATGCAAGCCCGGGGACCGGTGGATACCACCTCCATCGACGAAGCGGCAGTCACCGAACTCCTGGGAGCGGAGGCAGCCCGCGTGCTTACCTCGGCCCGTGAGGCAGCCCAAGCGATGCGCGACCGTGCAGCAGAATCCGCCGAACACATCATCCGCGATGCAAGTCGGGAGGCCGCCCGTCTCCTCGAAGAATCGACCCTCGAGGCGTCACGAAAGCGAAGTGATGTATCAACCGAAGCGGAGCAGGAACTTGAAGTTGCCAAGCAACAAGGTCGGGAGATCATCGCCGAGGTTCGGGCGTATCGGGAAAGGGTGTTGACCGATCTCACGAAACGAACCGATGAAGCGCGCCGCGAACTCGAACGGATCGTCATCGAGCGGGAGCGACTGCTGGGTGCTTTTGAACGCGCACGTCATGTCGCCTCCGACGTTGTGGGGGATTTGAACGATTTCGATCAGTCCCTCAAAGAAACGGGGGTGACGCCACCGCTGGTGCCACCTGATGCACCACCGCCTCCGCGACCAACCCGAAACACCGACATCCCGATCTTTGACGCAAAGCAATATGTGCACGAATTGGGTGGGGCGAATCAGGACACTGGTGCCGACGAATCGAACGATTCATCGACGCTCTCGGTTTCCGCTCCGGAGTCGGTGCAGACGGAACCGTCAGTGACCGATGCTCCAACGACGGAGCCGAACGCGAACGATTCACTCGGGGACGAGTCGAGTGTTCGTGAGTCGGCATCGATCGATGACAAGGAGATGGTCGTCCAGCATTCGGAGTCCGTGGAATCGACTCCCGCACCCGTCACCACGGCTCAGCCCGAACACATCGCCGAAGTCGTGAACATTTTTGATCGCCAGCGTCGGAGGGAAGCCCCGGAACCCGCCCCGAAAGGGAGCGTTCCTGAACACCCGGTATTCGAACGGGTGGAGGCTCGACCCGAAGAAGAGACCGTGCAGGCATCAAACAGCCGAGTGGATGAGATCTTCGCTCGACTTCGAACCAGCAGCACCGAACGTGTCGCAAAAGAGACCACCAAAGACCTCGTTACACCCACGAAATCCGCCTCGAAGGTTGCGCGAGGAAGGAGACTTCGCACCGGCTCCACGATCGATTCGACACAGAGAGTGTCTCCGCCGGTCGTGAACGATGGAGTCTTTCGTCGGCGAGATGAGGTGGTCGTTCCCGCTCTGGACGCGATGTCTCGAGGCATGAAGCGAAGACTTGCCGACGACGAGAACACGGCATTGACGCACGTTCGCGGCAAGCGGTCCACGCTCACGGTGGCGGCGATGTTCTCGACGCCAGTGGAACACGCGGAGCACTACACCGCCGCCGTCAGCGATCTCGTCACGGGTATTGCTGCCGATGCCGCGCGGTCACTCACCGATTCGCGTCGCGTCGACGTGCGTGGAATAGTGGCGAACGGCGCAGTCACGGGTGCGGTAACCGATTGGTTCACGAGGTCGTTCGTTCAGCCTCTGCACGAGCGCATGAACGATGCAATCAATACAGCGGCTGGTGATCGCGACATATTGGCTACTTCGTTGCGCGCAGTATTTCATGACTGGAAGGTTCAACGAGTGGCTTCGATTGCCGCCGATATCGCTCACGTGGCCTATGCACGAGGACTATTCCTGGGATGCGACACCAATTCATCCGTCTGTTGGGCAGTGGATCCAGCCGGACCGCCGTGTTCGGACGCAGAGGACAATTCGCTCGCTGGATCGACACGACACGGTGAACACTTTCCAACCGGACACGCACACCCGTTGGCTCATGCCGGATGTCGCTGTTTGGTTGTTCCGCTCGACAAGTAGCCTTCGGCGACATGCGCATCCCTGGTGATCTACCTCGTCGTCCCTTGTTTTCTGGCGGGGGATTCGGGTTTCGTCGACCGCGCCGGAGTCGAGTCGTTCTTTCCGTCGTGCTGTTGGCGCTCGTTGCGGTATTCGTGTCGGCGCGGAGCGTGGCGTCGTTCTACATCGACGTGTTGTGGCATCAATCGCTGGGTCGCACCGACGTGTTCTGGGGGATACTCCTCACGCGTTTCGGTCTCGCGAGCGGATTCACCCTCGTTGCGGGTCTCTTTCTCCTCCTGAACTTGTGGGTTGCGGATCGTCTACGTCCTGACTTGATTCCAACCACACCGCAAGAGCGTGCGCTCGCGGGATATCGCCAGCTCACTGCGGGTCGCGCCTGGAGTTTCCGCATCATCGTGAGTGTCATCCTCGGTTTTCTCATTGGTTCGCCTGCGGCTGCCCAATGGCAGGACTGGATGCTGTTCAGGAACACGGAGAGTTTCGGCACCAAGGATCCGCTGTTCAATCAGGACGTGAGTTTCTATATGATGCGCCTCCCGTTCATCGAATTCGTGGTCGACTGGACGTTCGCGGCTCTGGTGCTCATCACGCTGGTTACCGCAGGCGTGCACGCGCTCAACGGCGGGATTCGTATCCAAATTCAGGGTCGAAAAGTGACGCCATTGGCCAAGGTTCACCTCAGCGTGTTGTTCGCCACCCTGTCTGTAGTCCGCGCAGCGGACTACTGGTTCTCCCGATTCAACCTCACGCGCTCCACGCGTGGCGTCGTTCAGGGCGCGACGTATACCGACGTCAACGCACAGTTGCCCGCGACACAGCTGATGATCCTCGTGTCGCTCGCGGTGGCAGTGCTGTTCCTCGCCAATTTCCGGCAACGCGGCTGGCGACTTCCGGTTCTGGCAACGGTGCTGTGGATCGTCATCGCGGTGACAGCTGGCGGCGTGTATCCGGCGGTGGTGCAACGTTTCATCGTTCAGCCCAACGTGAGTACCAAGGAATTGCCGTTCATCGACCGCAACATCGAAGCCACCAAGGTGGCCATGGGGCTCGGTGACATCACCCGCGAAACGCTCGAACTTCAACCGCTCACCGCCACGAGCCTCAATCAGGATGCGAGTCCGCTACGCAACGTCCGACAGTTGGATCCCCTACAGATGCGCGACCGATTCATCCTCGACGAGGGTCAGACCTCGTTCTATGCCGTGCGAGACCTCGACGTTGATCGGTATGAGGTGGACGGAAGTTCACAACAAGTGATGGTTGCCGCACGCGAACTCAACACCGATGGAATTCCGAATCGGACGTGGGTATCGCGTCACCTGCTCTACACGCACGGATGTGGTGTCATCGCCGCACCTGCCAGCCGCACCACGGTGGACGGTCGTCCCGTGTACATCGACCTTGGGGTGAGCAGGCCTGAATTGTATTTCGGTGAAAGCATCGGCTCGTATGCCTTGGTCGACACGGACCAAGTAGAACAACCGTGCGTTGGTACGTCGTCCACCGAGACGACCACTGGCGGTGTGCAACTCTCGTCGACCTTGCGTCGAGCTGCTTACGCAATTCAATACAGCGAATACAACCTGTTCGGATCCGGGCTCATCAACTCACAATCACGAATCATCCACGATCGAAACGTGACCGATCGGGTCGCGCGACTCGCCCCATTCCTCCGCTACGACGCCGATCCGTACCCGGTGGTGGTGGACGGAACCGTGCAGTGGGTCCTCGATGCGTACACCGTCAGCGATCGGTACCCCTACGCGCAACAGGCCAATGTCGACCAGTTGTCACCTGGAGGCGGACTGAACATCGGTTTCAACTATGTACGCAACAGCGTCAAGGCAGTGGTGGATGCGTTCACTGGAGACGTCACGTTTTATGTTGTCGACGCGGATGACCCGATCGTGGCTGCATGGTCGAGTGCGTTCCCGGACCTCTTCACACCCGTGAGCGAGGCGCCGACCCAACTCACGAGCCACTTCCGCTATCCCGAAGACTTGTTTCGGGTGCAAACCAACGTCTACGGACGGTACCAATTCGAGGACGCGACCCTTTTCTTCAATCGTGATGCGGCGTGGAGCGTTGCTCAGGCTCCCGCCATCGAACCCGAATCCGTGACGGGTGTAGTGGGCGGCGTCGATAGTGCAATAGAACAGGGAATCGACGTTGCAGACGCGAGCGTGTTGCGCTTCGAGCCGTACTACACCATGTTCCACGGAGGCGATGGACTTGGTGATCCAACGTTCTCGATGTTGCGACCATTCGTTCCATTCTCAGCCGACAATGCTCGCAAGGAACTTCGAGCTTTCATGGTGGTATCGAGCGATCCCAAGACGTACGGAAAGATTCAGGTGTTCGAATTGCCCGAGCCGTTGCCGGAAGGTCCCGCGACGGTTGCTGCCGAGTTCGGCAGCGATCCCGTGATTGCCCAGCAGATCACATTGCTCGACCAACGTGGCTCACGCGTGATTTTTGGTGATCTACAAGTTGTCCCGGTACAGCGTGGACTCATGTATGTTCGACCGCTCTTCGTGCGACCAGACGATCCTTCGGCGAAACAGATTTTCGTTCGCAAGTTCCTCGTGTCGTACAACAATCGAGTGGTGATGACCGACAACCTCACTGAAGCAGTGGCTCGTCTCTTCCCTGGATTCACCGTCAACCTGGGTGAGCGCATCAACGACGGTTCAGTCGCTCCAACCGATTCGGCAACAGACTCAACGGGTGGATCCGTGCCGACGACGACGTTGCCTCTACAAGACACCTCTTCGCTCGGCACCCCCGAACTTCTGATACGCGTCGAGGAACTCTTCGACGAGGCCAACCTCGCACTGGCGGAATCACCTCCCAACTTCGCGGTGTACCAAGCAAAGCTGGCACAGGCACGTGAGTTGTTGCGCCAAGCGATTGCGCAAGTTGGTGGCTGAAGGATCAGTTGCGGGTTTTACGCACCAACTCGGCCAACTCGGCCAAATCCTGTCGTAACGTAATCGCGTAGCGGGCTTGCTCACTGGCGATTCGCACTTGATTTGCCCGAAGATTGGCAACTGCCTCTTCACTTGCAGAATCGGCAGAGTTGGAGAGGTGTTCAATCTCCGAATTGAGTTCATGAAGCTGGTTCGTGATCTCCGCTGTCATCTGGGTCACTCGCAGGTCGGCAGTGGAGAGTCGCTCCTCAAGATTGTTCATCTTCGTTCGGACTGAATCCATTTCCACGTTGCGTTGGGAAAGTTCCGCACGTAGCGACTGGACCTCGTCGCGCACCACATGGAGTGACGTCTCGAGAGCCTTCCATTTTCTGCCGAACATCAGGGCGCCATTGAGTGACG
>SXPW01000037.1 GCA_005793785.1 Actinomycetota bacterium
CTTCAACGCGGCCGGCGCGCACGATTCGGGCGACATGGGGGAAGATTGGACGGCGACGGAGAACCTGGTTCCCGTGGTGATGAAGGTGCTGTTCGGCGCACAGGAGGCGTTGGAGGTGTTCGGCGACGACTATCCGACCCCCGACGGCAGTTGCGTGCGGGACTACGTGCACGTTTCCGATCTTGCCGACGCACACGTCAAGGCGCTCGACTATCTCTCCACGGGTGGCAAGTCACTCGTGTGCAACGTGGGCACTGGTCAAGGTACGTCCGTCAAGCAACTCATCGCCATGGCCGAGTCGGTCGGCGGGCGTTCACTGCCGCACAGAGTCGTTGGACGTCGCGCTGGCGACCCGGCTGCGGTGTACGCCGATCCCACCTTGATTCGCGCAGTGCTCGGTTGGCGCGCGACGCGCGACCTGCGGGAGATCATCACGAGCGCGTATCGATGGCACGAGCGCAACCCCGACGGGTACGACCGCTAGATCACCAATCGGTACCAGTCAACGCTGACGGTCGAGCCAACCGATCATCATTGCGATTGCGCGCGGATCGTGACGCAAGCGATGACCGCCGCCTTGTACGACGTGGATTTCGGCGCTGCCGTGCGCTTCTGCAATGGTGCGCGAATCGCTCTCCGGTACGAGTTCGTCCTCGTCTCCGTGCATGAGCAACAACGGTCGGGGTGCGAGTCGACGGGCGGCATCAACCGGACGAAATCGCCGGAGTTCGCGACTCCACTCGTCGAATTGCTGTGGAAACGACGGAGTTCGAACGGCACCGATCTCGCGGGTGTGCTCGAGGAATCGCCGAGGCTGATCGGCCCAGTCGTCGAAATCGGCACGAGCACCGAGGAGGGCGCATCCGCTCACGCGCGGATCATCGGCTGCGACGCACAGACCCAGCGATGCTCCGGTGTTGGTACCGAGCATCCACACCTGCGTGGGCTCGGTTTCGGCGACGAGATGGTCGATTGCCGCCCGCAGATCCTCCACCCAACCCTGCAACGAAAAATCGCCCTCACTGTTGCCACATCCACGGAACGTGAACGTCATCCCCGCCCATCCGAGTTCGTTGGCGATGCGATCGATCAGTTCCGGAAACGAACTGGCGGAATGTCTCGCGTCCTGTGGGCCGATCGGGAATCCATGGCAAAGCAACACGGCCGGACGTGAGCCGCTGCGTGCCGAGCCGGTGTTGAGGTACCGCTGAAGGCGCAGTGCGCCGCTCGCAAACGAGCCGTTCACGCTGTGGCGAGCCGATAACCGCGGTTTCGCGCCTCGGGCAAGGTATCGGGACCGAAGCAGATTCCGGAGTTCGTCGCCACGATGTCGTCGATGATCGCGGAATCCTCCCAATGGTCGAGGTCGTACACCAATTGGCTGCGTTTATCGCCCAGATACCGGGTGTGTTCGAAACGTCCGGGGCGTTGCACGAAACAAATCTAACCTAGGGTTCTGGTATGACGACGGTCGATTTCTACTTCGACACGATGTGTCCGTACGCCCACCAAACGTCGTTGTGGATTCGAGAGGTACGACGTCAGACCGATCTCGAAATCTCGTGGAAGTTCTTCAGTCTCGAGGTCGTCAATCATGAGGACGGGAAGAAGTGGCCGTGGGAACGTGACATTGCCTTCGGTTGGACTCCCCTTCGCATCGCGGCCTGGTTGCGTCGAATCGACAACGAATTGTGCGGTGCGTGGTACCTGGCCAGCGCACATGCGTTGCACATCGAAGGTCGTCGTCCCTATGAAGAGTCAACGGCCCGCGAGTTACTCGAAGGAATCGGTGCGCCCGCCGATACGTGGGAGTCGACGCTCGCCGATGCCAGCACCCACGACGATGTGCGTCTCGACCATGAACACGCGGTCAACACGCTCGGCGGATTCGGCGTGCCGATCATCGTGCCGAGCACCGGCCGAGCAATCTTCGGTCCGGTCGTCGTTCCCGCGCCGACCGGCGCCGACGCGCTGCGATTGTGGGAACTGGTGAGCGGCGCATCGCAGTTCCCTCACTTCTATGAGTTGAAGGTTCCCAAGACCGCCGACGATCTCGCGCACATTGGCAACACGTTCAATCCGTATCTACGTGCACGCGAGTGGAACACCGTGCAGAACCCGGCCCTATGAACGCACCGAGAGCCTGGGGTGCCGGCTCGTGAGTCGTCCCACCGATCTCATCGAAATGCTGTTCGGCGTCTGGGACTCGATCAATGCTCTCTGTGCAACCCTCGACGAGTCGCAGTGGAAGACGCCCACCGAGTGCCCCGGATGGTCGGTGCAGGACACGCTCTCCCATCTGGTCTCGTCGGAACTCGGACTGCAAGGCGAGCCTGGGACCACGCATCGCGCTGCCGACCTGTCGAACGTGAAGAACCCGATCGGTGAGTTCAACGAACACGAGATCGATTTTCGACGGGGTCGAAGTGGTGCAGAGGTGCTTGCCGAATGGAGCCTCGTCGCCGCCAAGCGCCGACACACCCTCAGCACGGAGACCGACGACTATTTCACTCGCGAGATGATGACGCCGACCGGCCCGGGTACCTTCGCCGACTTTCTCCACATTCGCGTGATGGATGCATGGGTCCACGAACAGGACATTCGTCGCGTGCTGAGGATTCCGGGGAACGATGCTGGGCCCGCAGCCGAGCACAGCATCGGTAGGTTCTCGCGATCGCTTCCGATGGTCGTCGGCAAACGTGGCAAGGCACCAGATGGCAGCTTGGTGAGAATCGACGTCACGGGGCCGGTCGTTCGGTCGTTCCACGTCGCAACCAACGGCGGCAAGGCGAGCCATGTGGATCCGGC
>SXPW01000038.1 GCA_005793785.1 Actinomycetota bacterium
CAAGACGAGCGCACCAGCGAGCAGTGCGATGTACGGCGAAAGCGCGTACCACTCGATCGCCGGCGCGAGAAAGTCCGTACCCAAGTCCATCTTCTACTCCCCCGCCTCGTCGTGAACAGGTTGCACGTAGGTGGTGTGCGCCTCGACGTGCTCAATGAGTGCGTTCACGCTCGGCTCGATGCGCGACAGCATCGGCTTGGGATAGACACCGGTGAACACGATGATGGCGACGAACGCGCCGAGAAGCAGACCTTCCCGCAGCCGCAACTCGACGAATCCGGAGTTGGCCGAATCCGGCTCGCCGTGGAACACGCGCTGGTACGCCCACAACAAGTACAACGCTGCAAGCACCACACCCACCGTTCCGGTGACGACCCACCAACGGGCGGTGTCGAACGAACCGACGAGGATGAGGAACTCGCCGACGAAACCGTTGAGTCCTGGCAGACCAATCGACGACAACATCACCACCATGAAGAAGCCGGCGAATATCGGTGCAACGTGTTGTAGGCCACGAAGTTCAGCGATCTGTCGCGTATGTCTACGCTCGTAGATCATGCCGACGAGGAGGAACAGGGCTCCGGTCGAGACTCCGTGATTGACCATCTGCATCACACCACCAGTAGTTGCCTGGTCCGTCAACGCGAAGGTGCCGAGCACGATGAAGCCCAGGTGCGCGACGCTGGAGTAGGCGACCAATCGCTTGAGATCCGTCTGCATCGTGGCTGCGATCGCCCCGTACAGGATGCCGATCACCGCCAGCGTGTACAACACGGGACGCGCCCACACGCTGGCCTCCGGGAAGAGATACACACCGAACCGCAACATGCCGTAGGTACCCATCTTCAGGAGCACACCGGCGAGAATCACCGAGCCCGCAGTTGGCGCCTGCGTGTGGGCATCGGGCAACCAGGTGTGCACGGGGAAGAGCGGCACCTTCACTGCGAACGCAATTGCGAACGCCGCGAACAGCCAACGTCCCTGCGTGACGGAGAGCGCGCTATCCTCGGCCAACGCCACGAGATCGAACGTGACCTCGCCAACGGAGCCTCGTGAGAGCAATGCCGTCGCCACGATGCCGACGAGCATGAACGCCGATCCAGCCATGGTGAAGAGGAAGAACTTCGTTGCGGCATACACGCGTTCGTCGTAGCCCCACCCGCCGATGAGGAAGTACATCGGAACGAGAACGATCTCAAAGAACACGAAAAAGAGGAACAAGTCCAGACTTACAAACGAGCCCATCACTCCCGATTGCAGGATGAGCAGCCAGGCAAAGTACGGGCGCTCATCATGATGCGGGTCGACCCCGGCAATCACCAGCGGAAAGAGCACTCCGGTGAGCACCACGAGAAACAACGAAATACCGTCCAGGCCGAGGTGCCACGAGATACCCCATGCGGGAATCCATTCATGCCGCGACACGAACTGGAATCCGGCTTCCGTGGAATCGAACGCCTGCAACACCCAAAGGCTCAATGCGCCGGTTACCACGCTGAATATGAGCGCCGCGAGTTTGCCCCATTCGGCTCGCATCCGACCGAGCATCAACACCGCCACTGCTCCGAGGAGCGGCACAACGACGAGCGAGGTGAGGATCGGGAACGACAACGACGACACGGTCTCCGAAACTGCGAACATCATGCCAACCACCCTCGCCACACGAACCATGCGAGCAACACAACGGCTCCAAGTGAGACGATGACGGCATAGGCGCGCACGAAGCCCGACTGGGAGCGTCGGACCTGTCCACCGAGTCCGCGAGCAACCTCGCCGACGCCGTTCACCGCGCCGTCAACCACTCGCGCGTCGAATCGGGCGACACCGCGAAACATTGCGGCACCCGGACCACCAACCAGTCGCGCGATGGTGGCGTCGTAACGCCAAGCGTCCGCGAGGATCTTGGGTTCGAGTGACTGCAGACGCCGCCTTGCGTAGACCGTGATCGACAGCGCGATTCCCGTGAACGCAACCACGATTGCCACCAACAGCAACAGGTACTTGTTGTCGTAGGCCCAGGTGCCCTTGATGCTTCGTTCGGCTTCTTCCACGACGGGTTCGAGCCAGTGCTCCAGGAAATGCAGCTTCTTGCTGAACGGCAGTTGCATCGCACCACCCACCACCGACAACAGCGCCAACACCACGAGCGGAATCAGCATGACCTTGGGGCTCTCGTGCGGACGAAACTCTCCGTGTGCGCCGTGCTCCGCTGCGGCGTCGTTCCAGCGTGCTTCACCGAAGAACACCAGGATGACCTGACGTGTCATGTAGTACGCCGTGAGGAGTGCGGTCACCATTCCGACGGCGTACAGAAAACGATTGTCTGCATACACGTAGAGAAGGATCTCGTCCTTCGACCAGAACCCCGCGAACGGCGGGACCCCGGCGATCGCCAGCCATCCAACTATGAACGTCAATGCCGTCACGGGCATCGCCACTCGCAGGGCGCCCATCTTGCGCATGTCTTGTTCGTGATGCATGCCGTGGATAACCGAACCGGATCCAAGGAAGAGCAGCGCCTTGAAGAAGGCGTGGGTCACCATGTGGAAGATCGCCGCCACGTAGGCACCCGAGCCGATGGCAAGGAACATGAATCCGAGTTGTGACACCGTCGAATACGCGAGTACGCGCTTGATGTCGTGTTGGGCAACTGCAATCGATGCGGCGAACAATGCGGTGGCAGCGCCGACGATGGCGATGGTGTCGGGTACCCAACCGTACGATTCGGCGAGCACCGGACCAACTCGCGTCATGAGGAAGACTCCGGCGGTCACCATCGTGGCGGCATGGATGAGCGCCGAGACGGGGGTCGGTCCTTCCATGGCGTCGGGCAGCCAGAAGTACAGCGGAAGTTGGGCGCTCTTGCCGCAAGCGCCAACGAACAGCAGGATGGCAATCGCCGAGATGGCGGTCCGTGAAATCGTTCCCTCGTGTGCCGCCTCGTTGATCGCCTTGTACGACACCGAGCCCACGGCGGAAAAAGCGACGAACATCGCCGTCATGACCCCCCAGTCACCGATGCGGTTGGTGACGAATGCCTTCTTCCCGGCCACGGCGGCGCTGTTGCGGGTGTGCCAGAAGGAGATGAGGAAGTAGGAACACGCACCAACACCCTCCCACCCGAGGAAGGTGACGAGGAGATTCTCGCCGAGCACCAGCATGAGCATGGAGAACACGAACAGGTTGAGATACAGGAAGAACTTGGGGAACTTGGCGTCGCCGTGCATGTATCCGATTGCGTACAGATGAATGAGCGAACCAATGCCGGTGACGAAGAGGGCCATCGTGACGCTCAACGGGTCGACGAGGAATGCCAAATCGATCTGCAGCGCACCGACCGGAATCCACTGAAAGATCGTCACCACGTGTGAGCGTTCCTCGGCTGGCGAGCCAAGGAGGTCGAAGTACGCCGCAACCGTGACGATGAATGACGTCGCAGTTGCGAGAGTAGCCAGCCAGCCGGCACGCGGTTCGCCGATGCGTGATCCGAACGCAATGAGCACGATTCCGCCGACGAGCGGCAACAACGGCACGAGCCAGATCAGATCGACCATCGGCTCAACCCTTCAACTCCACCAAATCGTCGGCGGTGAGCGACGAACGATTCCGCATGATTGCCACGATGATGCCGAGACCCACGACCACTTCGGCGGCGGCCACCACCAACACGAAGAAAACGATCGATTGGCCGTCGATGTCGGTCAATTCACGGGCCAGGGCCACGAACGACAGATTCACCGCGTTCAACATCAATTCGATGCACATGAACATGATCAACGGATTTCGTCGAACCATCACACCCACCGTGCCGATCACGAAGAGCAGTGCGGCGACCGCAAGGTACGACAAGGTGGTGGGTGCGGGCATCACGCGGCTCCTGCAACTCGTCGGCGCGCCAGCACCACGGTGCCCACGACGGCAACCACGAGCAATACCGAGGTGAGTTCGAATGCCACCACATAGTCACCGAATACCGAGCGTGCGAGTTGTTGGATGTTGGCGTCCCCACTCGCGCCATCCGTGGCGGTATCGAGACCCTCCGAACGGGTGGTGAGAACGTCTGCGCCACGCGCGACGGCAACGAGCAGCAGTCCGAGCAGTCCGAGCCCCGCAACCCCCGCCAACCACCTCTGCGCGACGAGCGGCTCCGTGCGGAGATCCTCCGCCTTGTCGACACCGAGCAGCATGATGACGAACAGGAACAACACCACGATTGCGCCGGCATAGACGATGATCTGCACGGCAGCGAGAAAGTACGCCTCGAGTGCAACGAAATGCACAGCAACTCCGAAGAGCGTCAAGACCAAGGACAGCGCGGCATGAACCGGATTCTTTCTCGTGACGACTCCGACCGCCCCGACGAGCATCATCGCACTCGCCAAGACGAAGACGATGAGATCCATCAGTGCTTCACTTCTGCTTCTGCTTCGGGACTGGCAGCTTCACTGGCATCGGCCTGTGCTTGCGTCGCCTCTGCGGGGCGAACGCCATAGCCACGTTCACCAGCCCACGACACCACTCCGACGAACGAGGCGTCACCCGCTGCAGCGGTGGCGCGC
>SXPW01000039.1 GCA_005793785.1 Actinomycetota bacterium
CACCACCTGCTCGCCGAACAAGTCGGTTTCGGTTTCCTCGGGGAACGTCGTTTCGATGACTCCTGCCCGACCGCCACCGACCGCAGACGCATACGACAAGGCCAACTCCTTGGCCTTACCCGTTGCGTTCTGCGAAACGGCGATGAGCGCAGGCACGCCGCCACCCTCCGTGAAGGTGCGACGCACGAGGTGGCCCGGACCTTTCGGGGCGATCATGATGACATCGACACCCTTTGGTGGTGCAATACGTTCGAACCGAATGTTGAAGCCATGTGCGAACGCAAGTGCCTTGCCGTCCGCGAGGTGTTGCTTCACGTGCTCGTCGTAGATCTTCTTCTGCTCCGTGTCGGGTGCAAGCAGCATGATGACATCCGCCCACTTGGCGGCCTCTGAGATGGACATGACCCGCAGTCCGGCATCCTTCGCCTTGGCGGCCGACGCTGAACCGTCCCGCAAACCGACCACCACATCCACGCCGGACTCCTTCAAGTTCAGCGCATGGGCATGACCCTGGCTTCCGTATCCGATGATGGCCACCTTCCTGCCGCGGATGATGGAGATGTCGGCATCCTTGTCGTAGTACACATTCGCTGCCATTAATTTGCCTTTCCTTGGGGTGATCTTGCCGCGCTTGCGACGGCGTTCGTGGAACGGTCGAGTTTGGGAAGCGCCACCAAACCCGTTCGCTGTGACTCGATGATTCCGTATTGGTCGAGTGCCTTCATGAAGTCGTCCACCTCGCTCGGACTTCCGTCGAGACTCACGGTCAGCGCATCGAGTCCCACCGAGAGGATCTTGCCCTCGAAGATGTTGGCGAGCTCGACGATCTGACCGCGCTGTTCGGGCGTGGCTTTCACCGTCACCATGATGAGTTCGCGTTCGACGGAGTGGCGCGGATCGAGTTCGCTGATTCGAACGACGTCGACCAGTTTGAACAGCTGCTTGGTCATCTGTTCGAGGGGTGCACTCGCCAAATCGACGACGATCGTGATTCGGCTGTAGTCGGCGTGCTCGGTGGGTGCCACCGCCAGCGAGAAGATGTTGTATCCGCGGCGAGCGAACAGCGCCGACACGCGCGCCAGCACGCCGGGGCGGTTCTGCACCAAGACCGACAGCACGTGATGCTGGGAATCCTGTCCGTACGGATTGTTGCCGCTCACTTCAAGAACTCCCGACGGGAATCCTGCGAGTGGTGCAGCAGGATGTCGTCGTTGCTCTTGCCGGCAGGAACCATCGGGAAGACCTTCTCATCCTCCGCCACTCGGAAATCGACCACGACCGGGCGGTCGTTGATGGAGTTCGCCTTGTCGATCGCCGCCTCGGCCTCTTGCGGATCCTCCACGCGAATACCGACGCAACCCATGGATTCGGCCCACTTCACGAAATCGGGCAACGTCCCCGAGAGGTTCACCTCGCTGAATCGCTCGTCGTAGAACATCTCCTGCCATTGACGCACCATGCCGAGATACGAATTGTTGAGAATACCGATCTTGACGGGAATCTTCTCCAACGACGCGGTGACCAATTCTTGTGCGGTCATCTGGAAACAGCCGTCGCCGTCGACCGCCCACACCGTCTTGTCGGGGCGACCAACTTTGGCACCGATCGCGGCGGGAACCGCGAATCCCATGGTGCCGAGTCCGCCGGAATTCACCCAGGTGTACGGCTCCTCGAAGTTCCAGTACTGGCTGGTCCACATCTGATGCTGCCCCACACCCGACACCACGATGGTGCCGTCGGGTGCGCCGTCACGCAATTTCTCGAGACAGAACTGCGGCTTCAGTGCCGCGCCGGGCTCGCTCTGGTCGTAGGCGAGCGGGAACTGCTCGCGCCAACCACTCACTCGACTACGCCATGGACCAACGTCGGCTTGACTCTCGCCCGATTGGAGGAGGTCCTTGATGGCCTTCAACATCTCTTCGATGACCAGACGACAGTCGCCGACGATCGGAACATCCGGACGACGAACCTTGCCTTGTTCCGCGGGATCGATGTCGACATGAATGATCTTGGCGTCCGGGGCGAAGGCCGACACCTTGCCGGTGACTCGGTCGTCGAAGCGCGAACCGAGGGCGATCAGCAGATCGCTCTTTTGCATGGCGGTAACCGCAGTGGCCGTGCCGTGCATGCCCGGCATGCCCAAGCACAATGGATGCGAGTCGGGGAACGCGCCACGAGCCATCAAGGTGGTGACCACGGGAATCTGCGTGAGTTCGGCCAGTTCGCGCAACACACCCGCGGCACGCGCCTTGAGCACGCCACCACCCACGTAGAGGATCGGTTGTCTTGCGGCAAGGATGAGTCGGGCTGCCTCTTTGATCATCTTGGCGTGACCCTTCACGTTGGGTCGGTAGCCCGGCAAACTGTCGCGCACTTCGTCGTCGGTCGGCCAATACCAGGACATGTCGTTCTGCAGGACGTCCTTGGGAATGTCGATCAGCGTCGGCCCGGGACGACCCGTCGTGGCAATGTAGAACGCCTGGCGCACGACCATCGGCAGGTCTTGTGCACTCATCACCAGTTCGTTGTGCTTGGTGATGCTGCGAGTGATACCGACGGTGTCACATTCTTGGAATGCGTCGGTGCCGATTGCCGCGGTGGGGACCTGACCGGTGATTCCAACCATGGGTATGGAGTCCATGTACGCATCGCACAACGGAGTGACCAAGTTGGTTGCGGCCGGGCCGCTCGTCACCATCGCCACTCCCGGTCGACCAGTCACATGCGCATACCCTTCGGCCATGTGTCCGGCGCCCTGTTCGTGGCGCACGAGGATGTGTCGGATGGAGGACTCGATCAACGGGTCGTAGGCAGGAAGAATGCAACCACCCGGCAGACCGAACATCACCTCAACGTTCTCGTGCTCGAGCGCACGGATGAGCGCCTGGGCTCCGGTGAGTGTCTCTTTCATTGATTCCTCTTTCTTCAGTCTCGCCGTGAAATTCCACTTTCGTGTTTTTGGGTACAAAAAAACCTCCCCGTATGGGGAGGTGGTGCGCACGACTCGGGTCGTGCGCTTAGACGACTACTACGAGGGCAACGACGTGACGGCGTAAGGCACTCATAGGGAAGCCAAGTCTGCCAGCGTCGTTCGTGGGTTCACAACCCTGCTGGGCGGGCAACCACCAAGACGCGTCGCGACAGATCAC
>SXPW01000040.1 GCA_005793785.1 Actinomycetota bacterium
AAGAACACCAGGTGTCGCTTCGTACGACCCACGTCGTCGAGGTCGTTGTGCTTTCCGCCCGCGCGAACGCACTTCTGCACACTGACGGCGCGGTCGTACGGCGCGGACTCTTCTCCGACGAAGTACGGCTTGAACGGCACCATCCCCGCGACGGTGAACATGATCGTCGGATCGAACGGGATCAGGCTCGCCGACGGCACCACCGTGTGGGCTCGGTCGGCGAAGAAGCCAACGAAAGCCTTGCGCAGGTCGTCGGCCGTGCGTAGTTCGGCGCGGGCCATTCGAGTTACTCGAAGAGGTCGTCGCTCGTCGAGTCGCGCTTGCCGCCCGCAGCGCCGCCCACCGTGTCGGACACCTTGTCCTTGGCCGTCATCACCCGATCGACGAGACCGTCGATGAACTGGTCGACCGACTCCTTCGTTGCTACCTGATCGGCCTGACGACGGAGCCAGCCGTAACCAAAGAGCGCAGCGAGGGCCCCGAGCACGAACCAGAAAAGTCGGCGAAACATGGCTGTCATTGAGCGTATCGTCGGGGCGCAATCACCGATTCGTTCGGCGAATTCCCGTCGCGTAGGTGAGGCGGCACTTCCACCGAGGCACCGTTCAACAGCGTCCATTGCGCGGACACGATCGAGTCGACCACCGTGCGACTCTTGATGGCGCGCGACAGATGCATCACGGCGTGCGCCAGGTTGTACCGCGCCTCGGGGAGTCCGACGTGTTCCACCGCTTGGGCAGCCGCCACGGCGACGAGGAGTGCCGATTCGTCGGCGATGCCGACGTCCTCGCTGGCGAACACGATCAGCCGCCGCGCGATGAACCTCGCATCGTCACCGGCCTCGATCATTCGCGCCAACCAGAAGAGCGCCGACGTCTCGTCGGAAGCGCGCATGCTCTTGATTAGTGCGGAAACCACGTCGTAGTGGTCGTTGCGTCCGTACCGCAGGGCACTGGTGGCGAGTGCCGACTCGACGTGGCCGAGTCGGACGTGCCGGTCATCGCACAATGCGACGGCTACCTCCAACGCCGTGAGCGCTTGACGTCCGTCCCCACCGCTGCGTTGGACGAGCAGCAACAGCGCATCATCGTCGACCCGCACGCCCTCCACCGTCGCGCCCCGGTTGAGCAGGAGTTCGACGTCGGCTTCGGCGAGCGGCTCGAGTCGCAGCAACGTCGACCGACTCCGCAGCGGAGCATTCACCTCGTAGAACGGATTCTCCGTCGTCGCACCGATCAAGGTGATGAGACCGGCCTCAACAGCGGGGAGCAGCGAATCTTGCTGGGCTGCGTTGAAACGATGAATCTCGTCCACGAACACGATCGTGCGTCGCTGCCGTTCGCCGAGTAGTCGACGCGCCCCATCCAGTACTTCCCGTACGTCCTTGACGCCAGCCGTGACGGCCGAGAGTCGCACGAACTCACGCCGTGTGGCCAACGCGATCACCTCGGCGATGGTGGTCTTCCCCGTACCGGGCGGACCCCAGAGGATGACCGAACTCACGCGGTCCGCTTCGACGAGTTTGCGCAACGGGCCGTCGACTCCGATCAGATGGCTTTGCCCGACGATCTCATCGAGCGACCGGGGACGCATGCGAGCCGCGAGCGGTGCCTGTCCACGCAGCTGCTCACGTACGGAGTGCGTGAAGAGGTCGCCCTCATCCTCCGACACGAATCGAACCTCCAGTGCGTTCCGCGTCAACCTGCTGGTTTCGGCAGCGTGCGCAGACCAAGTTCGTTGAGTTGGGTGGCTTCCACGGGGCCCGGTGCGTTCGTCATCGGGTCGAGACCGGACTGCGTCTTGGGAAACGCAATCACCTCCCGGATGTTGTCCTCGCCCGCCAGGATCGCCACCAATCGGTCGATGCCGAAGGCAAAACCACCATGGGGTGGCGCCCCGTATTTGAACGGTTGCAGAAAGAACCCGAACTTGCGGTCGGCGGTCTCATCGTCAATTCCCAGAAGTTGAAATACTCGTCGCTGCAGGTCGGGCTCATGGATACGAATCGAGCCCGAACCAAGTTCCCAGCCGTTCAACACCAAGTCGTACGCGAGGGCCCGGACGTTGAGTGGGTCGGTCTCCAGTTTCGATTCGTCGTCCGGATGCGGATGACAGAAGGGATGATGCCCGGGCTGTGGTTTCTTCGTCGTCGGATTGATACCGACGAAGAGTGGGAAATCCACCACCCAGACGTACCGGTACGGGCCTTCATGCACCGGCGGACGGGCCAGATCGTTGCGCAGTTGCCCGAGGACGCCACACGTCGTACTCCACTCGTCGGCCACCAACAGGAGGAGATCTCCGCTCGACGCTCCGAGAGCCGTGACCAGAGTGGTCTTCTCCTCGTCGGAGAGGAACTTGGCAACGGGCGACTCGAGCGCGCCACCTTCCCCCACCTTCATCCAGACGAGGCCCTTTGCTCCCAATTGTTTCGCACGCTCCGTGAGTTGGTCGAGTTTGTTGCGACCCATCGCCGCTTGCTCGGGATACGTGCCGCAGTCGACGCGCAAACCCTTGATCGATGGCGACGAGGCGAAAGCCTTGAATGCGGTCCCGCTGAAGATGGACGTCAACTCCACCAACTCCAGCCCAAAGCGCAAGTCGGGCTTGTCACTGCCGAACCTGTTCATCGCCTCGTGCCAGGTGATTCGTTCGATGGGTGGCGGCGTGATACCGGTGGCGGCATGTGCTGCCGCGAGCACGGCGTTCGAAATCGCCGCGAGTACGTCGTCCTTGGTGACGAAACTCATCTCGGCGTCGAGTTGGGTGAATTCGTATTGTCGATCGGCGCGGAGATCCTCGTCTCGTAGACAGCGTGCGATCTGGTAGTACCGGTCCATTCCGGCGACCATGAGCAACTGCTTCCACAACTGGGGCGACTGTGGCAACGCATAGAACGAACCGGGCTCCTTGCGGGACGGCACCAGGAACTCTCGGGCGCCCTCCGGCGTCGACGGCATCAACAGTGGTGTCTCCACCTCCACGAATCCTTGGTTCTCCATCGCCGTACGAATCGCCGAGTTGACGCCGGCCCGCAGGCGAAGATTGCGCTGCATGCGCTCCCGACGAACGTCGAGGTAGCGGAACTTCAGGCGGATGTTCTCATCGACCTCGTCGGCACGCTGGTCGATCGGAAACGGCGGCGGCTCGGCCGAGTTGAGCACCTCCAACGAACAGTTCGTCAGTTCGACCTCACCCGTCGGCAGATTCGGGTTCGTCGTGCCGGCCGGACGGGCCGAGACGACACCGGTGATTCTCACCACCCATTCACTACGCGCGTCCGCGCCGTCGTCGATGACGCACTGCATCACCCCGGAAAAGTCCCGCAGGTCGACGAACGCCAATTTGTCGCCGTGTTCGCGGCGTCGTGACACCCAGCCAGCCAGCGTGACCGTTTCACCGATGTGGCGCGCCGAGAGTTCGCCGCACGTGTGGGTACGCAGAGTCGTAGAGGACGTCATGGGATCAGTGGCCGAGCATCCGAGTCACGTGCGACACGAGGTCGGCACGCGACACCGTCTGTTGCGAACCGCCTTCCATGGTACGGATGATCACCGACTGCGCGAGACGCTCGTCGTCTCCCACGATGATGCACAGCGCGGCACCCGAACGATCGGCCGACTTCATCTGGGCCTTCATACTGCGCTGGTCGTATGCGCGGTCACTCCCGATTCCAGCGGCCCGCAAGTGCGCGCAGATCGACTCCGCCTCCCGACCACCCGTTGCATCGACGACGAACACCTCGATCCGCGAACGGGGAGCACCGAACACTCCTTCGGCATCGCACGCCAGGAGGGTTCGATCGAGTCCGAGGGCAAAGCCGATGCCCGATGTATCGGGACCACCGAGTGCCGCAACGAGACCGTCGTAACGACCTCCGCCGCCGATCGCCGTGTGGGCGGCGGTGAGCCTGGTCGAGACGAACTCGAAGGTGGTGCGACGGTAATAGTCGAGCCCCCGCACCAAACGGTCGTCGACGACGAAATCGACACCCGCTCGTCGCAGTGCATCCTGCACCGCCGAAAAATGCGTTGCAGCGGCCTCGCTGAGGTGATCGGACATTCGTGGCGCCGCAGCGATGAGTGAGGCGTCCTCCGGACGCTTGGAGTCGAGCACCCGAAGCGGATTGCGCTCGAGCGTCGATCGGCTCTCCGGCGATAAGGAATCGGCATTGCCGGAGAAGTGTGCGTGGAGCGCGGCCGAATACCGATCACGGTCTCCAGAATCGCCGAGCGAGTTGAGTCGAACTTCCACGCCCGACAATCCGAGTCGTCGATAAAAGTTGATTGCCAGACCGATGACCTCGGCATCGAGCATCGGATCATCCACGCCCAACACCTCGACGCCAACTTGGTCGAATTGTCGATACCGACCCTGTTGTGGTTTTTCGTAGCGAAAATTCGGTCCGGCGTACCACACCTTCCAAGGAGTGGTCGGTCGATGCTCCACGAAGGCGCGGCACACACTCGCCGTCTGCTCGGGTCGCAACGCGATGCGCCGTCCACCCTTGTCCTCGAAGTCGTACATCTCCTTCGTGACGATTTCGGTGCTCTCCCCCACCCGCAAGAAGACACCGAGGTCCTCGAACATCGGTGGGATGATGTGGGTGAATCCGGCCGTTTCTACCCCGTCGGCAAACACCTGTTGAAAGGCCCGCCAACGCGCTGCGTCGGGGGCGAGGATGTCGCGAGTGCCCGGACTAGTGGCAAACGACGGCACACGCCAAGGCTAGTTCGCTGACGGATGTACCGAGCCGATATCACCTTGATCGGCGGTGCCCGGCAGCAGTCGGTACACGTCGTACACGCCGTCGATGTTCTTGATCATCCGCAACATCGACTGGAGATGATTCGGATCGGAGAATTCGAACTCGAATTTCATTCGCGCCACGCGATCGGATCCGGTCTGCGTGGTGCACGAGACGATGTTCACCCGTTGGTCCGAGAGTGCATTGGCGACGTCCCTCAACAATCGGGTGCGATCGAGCGCAACGACCTCCACCGCCGCCACGAAGGTGTCGTCGGCGCTGCGACCCGCCCAGTCCACGTCGATGACGCGAGCCGACTGCTCGGTCATGAGCGACATTGCATTCGCGCAATCCACGCGGTGCACGGTGACGCCCCTGCCGCGAGTGATGAACCCCATGATGTCGTCACCGGGTACCGGTGTGCAGCACTTCGAAAGTCGCGCGAGCACGTCGTCGAGGCCCTCGACGTAGACGGCGTTCTTGTTCTTCGTGGTGCTCGCCCGGGTGCGCATCGCCGGAAGCGCGTCGACCTCACCGGATGAATCCTGACTCTTCAATGCGTCGCGCAGTCGTGCCACGAGCGTCCGTGCAGCCACCTTCTTTTGTCCGATGGCTGCCAGGAGTCCGTTGAGGTCCGCATAGCCGAGTGACGTCATCTCACGGGCGAGCTCGGGCGATGCCTCCACACGCCGCATCGACAGACCCACGCGGCGGAGTTCCTCGACGAACTCGTCGTGCCCCTCGTCGACCATGTCCTCGAGGTGCTCGCGGGTCCACCACTGCTTGATCTTGTTCTTTGCCTTGGTGGACGCGGCGAATTCCAGCCAACCCTGCGACGGTCCGGTGCCCTCTGCCTTCGACGTGAGCACTTCGCAGGTATCGCCCGACGACAGGCGGAAATCGAGGGCGACGAGTCGACCGTTCACCCGCGCCCCGACGCAGGAGTGCCCGATCTCCGTGTGCACGGCGTAGGCGAAGTCGACGGGAGTTGAAGTCAACGGCAATGACACCACTCGACCCTTCGGCGTGAACACGAAGAGCTCGTCCTGTTCCAGATCGGTCTTCAAACCTTCCAGGAACTGTCGCGGATCGGAGACCTCACCCTGCCAGTCGATGATCCTGTTGAGCCATTCGACCTCCTGTGGCGTTGCAGCATCCTTGTACGCCCAGTGCGAAGCCACCCCCCATTCGGCCCGCTGATGCATGTCGCGCGAACGAATCTGTACCTCGATGGTCTTGCCGTCCGGTCCAATCACCGTCGTGTGGAGTGACTGGTACAGGTTGAATTTCGGCATTGCGATGTTGTCCTTGAAGCGTCCAACGACCGGTTTCCAATGTCCGTGGATGACTCCGAGCGCCCCGTAACAGTCGCGCACATCGTCCACCACGATGCGTATCGCCATGAGGTCGAATATGTCGTCGAATTCGCGGCCCTTCTGCACCATCTTTTCGTAGATGCTCCAGAGATGTTTCCCGCGCGACGTCAGTTCCGCCTTGATCTTCACGCTGCCGAGCATCTTGTCCACCTGACCGAGCACCCGCGCGAGGTAGACGTTGCGCTCCGGTGCACGGGTGGAAACGAGATGCTCGACCTCCGCATATCGCTTGGGGTACAACGCGGCGAACGACAAATCCTCGAGTTGTTGCTTGATCTCCTGCATTCCGAGTCGGTGAGCAAGGGGTGCGTATATGTCCAGGGTTTCTTGTGCCACGCGCTGTTGTTTGTCGAGACTGCTAGAAGCGAGCGTTCGCATGTTGTGCAGTCGGTCAGCCAACTTGATGATCAACACCCGCAAGTCACGGGCCATCGCCACGAGCATCTTGCGCATCGTCGCCGCCTGCTGAGCCTCCTGTGAGTCGAACTGCAGTCGATCGAGTTTGGTGACACCGTCGACGATTCCCGCCACCTCGTCGCCGAAGACCTGGCTGATGTCGGCAAGCGTCAATTCGGTGTCTTCAACCGCGTCGTGAAGCAATGCGGCAACGATCGATGCCTCATCGAGACCGATGTCCGCGACGACGCTCGCCACCGCGACCGGGTGGGTGATGTAGGCCTCGCCGGTGGTGCGTGTTTGGTGCCGATGCGCCTCGCGCGACATGTCGTACGCACGGTTGATGTCGGTGATCGCACCCTTGGGATGTCGTCGTTTGTAGGCCGCCAACAATGGCGCCAACTCGTGGGCGGTCGTGGACTGTTGGCGCCGCCAAGGCAGCACCCGTGACCCGGTTGCCATGGCCGAAGTCTACGAAGGCTGCGCGGACACCCCGTTCAACGACGGCGACGCTTGCGCGGTCGGGGTGGGTGCGTGAGCACGTTGCTCGAGGTGTTCTTCAACACCGCAGATTGACGAGCACCGTCCACCTCGGCAGCCGCCTTCTGGGCCGCACGGGTGGTGGTGTGCTCGAACAGTGCGGCCATTTCAGCGCCGCGCGCCACCTGTCCGGCGACTCCCGCGTACTTGGGTTCGCGGTTCTTCAACAAGGCCACGAGCGGAGTGGCGATGAATATCGACGAATAGGTTCCCGTGATCATGCCGACGAGGAGCGCAATGGCGAATTCCTTGAGACTCGTGGCACCCAGGATGGTCGATCCAACGACGAGGAGTGACACCACCGGGAGAGCCGAGGCGAGCGTCGTGTTGAGCGAACGTGCGAGCACCTGGTTGCTCGAGACGTTGACGATGTTGCCCATCGACATCTTCGACGTTGCAAATCGGTCGATGTTCTCCCGCACCTTGTCGAAAACGACGACGGTGTCGTACAAGGAGTACCCGAGGATGGTGAGGAACGCCACCACCGTTGCGGGCGTCACCTCGAACCTGAACAGGGCGTAGATTCCGACGGAGATAAGCACGTCATGGGCCATCGCGATGATCGCCGCGAGTGCCATCTTCCACTCGAAACGCCAGGCGATGTAGAGCGATACGAGGACGAAGAACACGAGGAGTGCACGAATTGCCTTGATGGTGATGCTTCGACCCCATGATGAGCTCACTGCCGCGACGCTTACGTCCTCGACATCGAGCCCCGCCGCCTCGGCGATGGCGTTCTGCACGGTCGCACGAACGGAGTCGGGTTGGTCGCCGACCTGCACCCGGACTCGCTGGCCGTCGACACCCTCCAATGTTTGAATCTTGGCATTGGCAGTCTCGACACCGTTTTCGTCGAGGACGTCGCGAACGGATTCACTGTCGAGCGATGACGTCGCAGGTGCTTCCCATGCCACGCCACCGCGGAAGTCGATTCCGAGGTTCAAACCTCCGAGCAACAACGCAACGACCGTTGCAACGAGTAGTAGACCCGAAACGGCGAACGCCGGCTTTCGCAAACCGTAATAGTCGACCGTCGTCTCACCGCGATAGAGACGACCAAAGCCCGCCACGATGTTCATGCTGTTGCCTCCGCCGTCGATGTGGACCGAACTCCGAGCATCGTCCGACCAACCATGAACTTGCTTCGCGCCAGGAGCAGCATCGCCGGACGCGTGAAGAACCAGACGATCATCACGTCGGCGAGCGTCGCCAATCCGAGGAAGAACGCAAAGCCGCGCACCGAGCCGACCGTGAGCCACCACAACACCGCTGCCGCAAGGAACGAGACGGTGTCCGCCGCCAACACCGTGCGCCATGCACCTTCGAAACTGCGTTGCGCCGAGTTGCGCAGCGTTCGACCGGAGGCAAGCTCGTCCTTCAAACGTTCGAAGAACACGATGTAGGAGTCCACGGCGATGCCGATGGACACGATGATGCCGGCGATACCCGACAACGAGAGTGCAAGTCCGTTGGTCTTGGACAGGTACGTGATGACGGAGAACTGGATGCCGATCGACACGCTGATCCCGAGGAACACGATGATCGCGACGAACCGGTAGTACGCAAGCATGAGGAGGAACACCAATCCCATTCCGACGAGTCCGGAGATGATCGCTGCTCGGAGCGAGTCGCTACCGAGCGTTGGTGAGACCGTCTGTACCTGCGAAACCGCGAACTTCACCGGTACGGCCCCGAATTCGAGAATCTTGGCGAGATCACGGGCATCGGCCTCGGTGAAGTCACCGGTGATCTGCACCTCGCCACCCGAGAACACGGCTTCTTGCACTACCGGGGCCGAAATGACTTCGCCGTCGAGCACGATTGCCACTTGTGCGGTGGGACACGTGGAGTCGCGACCGAAGCAACGGGTGGTCAGCGCATTCCACACGTCTTCACCCTCGGCACCCCCGCGCAATTGCACCACGACCGACCAGTTGGAGCCTTGAATCGTCGCCGAGGCATTGTTTTCGAAGACCAGACCGGTGGCTGCCACCGGTCCAACGAGGTAGGCCAGCCCATCGCGACCGAGCAAGACCTCCGAGCCAGCAGGTGGGTCGTTGGCGACCGCGTCGACGGCGGTTGCCGCTGCGGCAACAGTGGTGTCAGTGGTGTCAGTGGTGTCAGTGGTGGCAGTGGGAACCGATGTCTCAGTCGGCACGGTCGTGTCCACCATCGGTCGTCGACCGCGCGATTCACCCGGACCACCTTCGTCGGGCACCGAGGTGGTACTGACATCGGGTACCGACGTCGTGCTCGTGGTCCCCGAAGTATCGAGTGAACCCGTCTGCAGGACTGGTCGAAGTTGGAGGGCTCCGGTTCGTCCGACGATGTCCAAGGCGCGCTGTTGATCCTTCACCCCGGGCAGGTTCACCACCACGGTGTCGCCCTGACGGATGATCTCTGGTTCGGCGACACCGATGGCGTCGACTCGCGAGCGGATGATCTCGACCGCCACGTCCAGTGCTAGTGCGTCGTAGTCTCCCTCGGGCTGCAACGTGATGGACGCTCCACCCTGTAGATCGAGACCGAGCGACGGCCTGTCACCCGAGCCAACCGTCAATCCGACTGCCACGGCTGCCACGAGCACGATGCCGATCAGCGAGGCAAGGAGGCGTCTCTTCATCGTTTCCGTTGCGATGTCGTATCAACAGCGGCGAACGGTCGCTACTGCTTGTCCTGTTCGTCGGTCTGCGGTGCAGCCTTGGTATCGGATTTCTTGCCCTTCTTCGCGGCCTTGGGCTGCACGATCGGAGAACCATCCATGTTCACCTTGCTGCCCACCGAACCCTTCATCACTTGAATCTGTACGTTCTCTGCGATCTCCACCCAGAGGAAACGTTCCTCCACACCCGTGACCACTCCGATGATGCCGTTCGTCAACAGCACCGAATCATTCACCGCGATAGCGGACTGGAGGGCGGCGGCGTCCTTTTGACGCTTGCGTTGCGGGCGCAGGAGCAGGAAATACATCACCACGAAGATGAGGATCAGTGGGAGCAAACTCAACAGCCCACCGCCCGAGGAACTCGAGGTCTCTTCAGCGGCAAGGACGGCGTCCGATACGAATGTGAACATGGGGTTTTACGCTATCGCCCACGTATCGAGCACCCGTCGCCGGAACGTCGCGAACGTGGAGTCGAGAATTGCACGACGAGCCGCATCCATGAGGGAGATCGTCCATGCCACGTTGTGATACGACACGAGTCGCGACGCGGTTGGTTCACCGACCTGGAACAGGTGCCTGATGTAGCCGCGGCTGTGCCGCTCGCACACCATGCACGAACACGTCGTGTCGATCGCTTCGTCGCTCGACACGAATTCGGCTCGCTTCAGATTGACACGACCTTGTGACGTGAGGGCGGTCCCGTGTCGGCCCAGACGCGTCTGCATCACGCAGTCGAATTGATCGACACCCAGAGCGATCGCCTCGATCATCGATGCCGGATCGCCGACGCCCATGAGGTACCTCGGTTGGTCCGTCGGCAACTCCGCCAACGCCGCGGCCAGGGCGGGGAGCATCTGTTCGCGGGTTTCCCCCACCGACAGACCGCCGATTCCGTAGCCATCGAACGACATTGCAGAAATCTGCCTCGCACTCTCGCGACGCATCGTCTCGCTGATACCACCTTGCACGATGCCGAACAGCGACTGGTCGGTTCGTTGGTGCGTCGCGCGTGCACGCGCCGCCCACAATGCAGTACGTCGTAGCGCCTCCCCCACCACCTCGTCGCTCGACGGCAGTGGAGGGCAGACGTCCAAGGCCATCTGAATGTCGGCTCCGAGCAGTTCCTGGGTCTCGACCGCGGATTCCGGCGTGAACCGATGCTTGGATCCGTCGTACGTCGACGTGAAGGTGACACCGTCGTCGTCCACGTCGGGCGCGAGTGAGAACACTTGGAAGCCACCCGAGTCGGTGAGGGTGAGACCCTGCCAACCAGCGAAACGACCGACTCCACCGAAGTCGGCAACGGTTCGTGCCCCGGGACGCAACATGAGGTGGTAGGTGTTGCCGAGCACGATTTGGGCACCGAGTCGCTCGTAATCCTCGGCACTCAGATACTTGATGGCGCCACGCGTTCCGACGGGCATGAACGTCGGCGTCGTGTAGGTGCCCCGTGCCAATGAAACGATGCCCGCCCGAGCCGAACCGTCCGTCGCACTGATCGTCGTCGACGCTTTGAACACCGCACTCAGACTATTCGGCGGTGCGGATGCGACGTCGCGGAACTACAGGGAACGGTCGAGCAACATCGCGTCACCAAACGAGAGGAATCGGTAGCGACGATCGACCGCGTGTCCGTACAGCGTGCGCCATCGCTCGCCGACGAATGCGTCGATCATCAGGAGCAATGTCGTGCGCGGCATGTGGAAATTCGTGAGCAACAAGTCGACGTACCGGAACTCGAACCCACGGGTGATGAAGAGATTCGTCCGGCCCGACCGCCTGCCGGTGACCCCCGCCGATTCGAGCGCTCGTGTCGCGGTCGTACCGACCGCCACCACTCGTTTCGCTGATTCCACGACGGCCATGGTCTCGTCCGGTACGCGGAACGACTCCGAATGGATGACGTGGTCGAGGGGATTCGGGACGGTGACGGGTGCGAAGGTGTCGAGCCCCACGACGAGCTCGACCGCGGCGATTGCCACGCCCTTGGCCCGGATTCGTTCGAGCAAATCGGGAGTGAAGTGCAACCCCGCCGTCGGAGCAGCAGCAGATTTCGCATCTCGCGCGTACACCGTTTGATACCGATCGTTGTCGCCCGAGTGCGTGGTGATGTACGGGGGTAGCGGCATTTCTCCGAGCCGGTCGATTTCTGCGCGAGCATTCGCCGTGGTGAACTCCAAGTGGAACGTGTCGCCCAAGAGTCCGCGTCCGATCACGCTTGCGACGTGATTGCCGAGTTCGTCATGGAGCGCTTCGCCGGCCTTCATCTTCCGGCCGGGTCGCAGCAATGCCTCCCACCTCTGGTGAGCCACGTCGAGCGGCTCGAGCAACAACACCTCGACGGCTCCCCCGCTCTTGCGCGAGAGGTGCAAACGTGCCGGCACCACCCTGGTGTCGTTCACGACGAGCACGTCGCCATCGTGCAGATGTTCGAGGAGATCGGGTATTGCTCCATCCCGAGGAGTATCGACACCCCGATCGATGAGCAGGCGCGCCGAATCGCGCGGCTCGGCCGGAACTTGGGCGATGAGTTCGTTCGGTAGGTGGTAGTCGATGTCCGAAAGCTGCACTACGACCCGTAGTTTCCCTATGCCCCGAACAAGCGGTGCAGTTTCATGCGCGTTCCGAGCCACACGGCGAACGTGACGACGACGAGGAAGACCACGCCCGACACGGCGAA
>SXPW01000004.1 GCA_005793785.1 Actinomycetota bacterium
CTCGCGATCGCTTCCGATGGTCGTCGGCAAACGTGGCAAGGCACCAGATGGCAGCTTGGTGAGAATCGACGTCACGGGGCCGGTCGTTCGGTCGTTCCACGTCGCAACCAACGGCGGCAAGGCGAGCCATGTGGATCCGGCGTCGTTCACCGGTTCGCCGGCGTGCGCAATTTCGCTCGACAGCAACACCTACGTCGCGCTGTGTTGCGGGCGTCAATTCCATCAGGCGGGGGATCCCCGAGTAACCATCGCCGGCGACACCGAGCTGGGATTGCGAATCATGGCCGGCTTCAACGTGATGATTTGATGGTGCCACAGTGATTGCACCGCGAACTGCGGCCGAAGTCGAACAACGGTTGAGTCACTGGGCGATGGTTGATGAACGCGCAGGTAACACCGCCGCCGCCAGACGCGTGGCGGTGCTCACTGGGCGCGGCGTCGAGGTGGTCGAATACGAGTTTCGGGAACGACCCAACGACTGGGTGCACCGCGATTGGATGCGCCCGGTTCGTTTCGTCTATCGCAACATTCCGAGGGGTATTCGCATGCAACTAAAGAAGCGATTGGCCGAATAATTGTCGCGCGTCCTCTTCGCCACTGACGGGTCGAAGGCGACACCCGACGACCTCGCAATCACCGGCAGGTCGATTCGCCGTTTGGGATTCGGGCGACATTCGTGGAGGATCGTCGGCATCGAGCACGGCTGGGCGGCTTCGCGATTTCGCCGAATCTCCCTCGCGGATGATCCGAAGGCCGAATGGGTGGTATTCATTCCGGCGGGAGATCGCGTGACACGAGACGCGATACAGGTAGTCCACCGCGCCGTCGACGCTGCCGGCGCCGAAGTCGACGTCATCTACGGGGACACCGAACACGACGTCAAGCGAGCCGATCGACTGCCGACGTTCCAACGACGGCCTGGATTCTCGCCCGAACGGCTGCGATCGCACGATTACATCGGTGGTTTCATCATGGCGCGGCGAGCCCTCGTCGACTCGGTAGGTGGAATCGATGTGCTCGCAACCACGAGTTCGCACGATCGGAATCTGCGACTCACGGAGTCGGCTCGCAAGGTGCACCGAACGTCGGCGATTTGCAACGTGACTGCATCATCGAACTTGCTCCCCGACGCCGATGCCGACGCGGTCGCGAGGCATCTGGCGCGTCGTGGAATCGATGCGACCGTCCACTTCGACGCCAGCCTGCCCGCCGTTCGCGTGCGGCGCAAGCTGCGTCAACGCCCGAAGGTTTCGGTGATCATTCCAACGCGCGGGAGCAGCGCCGAATTACGCGGACACGACGCACCTTTCGTCACCAATGCCGTTCGCACCCTGATTGAACGCTCGACGTACCAGGAACTCGAGTTCATCGTGGTTGCCGACACCCCCACGCCGCCGGAGGTTCGTGCGGAGCTTCAACGATTGGGAGGCGACCGCCTGCTCATCATCGACTACGACAAGGCCTTCAACTTTGCCTTGAAGAACAACATTGGAGTCGCCCACTCCAGCGGCGAATTCTTGTTGCTGTTGAACGACGACACGGAGATCATTTCACCCGACGCATTGGAAACAATGCTGGCGATCTTCGAGGACGGCAACGTCGGCATCGTCGGACCGATTCTTTACTTCGAGGACGGAAGCATTCAGAGCGCGGGTCACGTATTTTCTCCCGACCCGACCGACATGTACCGACTCAAGCCAGCGTCGACTCGCGGCGCGCACAATTACGTACGAGTACAACGTGAAGCATCGAGCGTCATCGCGGCGTGCCTCCTGACTACGCGCCGCGTATTCGACGCCGTTGGCGGCCTGAGCACGCAGTTTCCCGGCAATTGGAACGACATCGACTACGCACTCAAGGTGCAGCAGGCCGGGTATTCGGTCATCTTCACGCCGCATGCGGAATTCTTCCACTTCGAGTCAAAGACCAGGGTCGCTGTTCGCCTCGAATCGGAGGTGGCGAAGCTCGGGCACCGCTGGGGCGACATCCTCGATGACGATCCGTATTTCAATCCGCTCTTGCAGCGTTTCATCAATGTGTGGCGCTCGGACTTCCACTCCGATCGGTCCTACGAGGAAGCCTTGGGGCCCACAGCGCCGATTTCCTCGAAGTAGGCGAGGTGCGCCTGCACCACCCGAACTGCATCGACGTCATCGAGTAGGTCGATCTCGCGACGTTCGGCTTCGCCGAGCAACCACGCCGTCAAGGTTTCCTCGCTCGCCACGACTTCCTCGTCGATGTCCTGTGGACGATCCACCACGTTGCTGGGTTGCAATCCCTTGGCATGCATCCAACGCATGTGGGCCACCAGCAATCGTTCCACTTCGTCGAACGTGAGTCTGGATTGCGAATCGACGGGTAGGCGCTCAGCCACGAACGCCACCGCATCGTTCAGCAGGTACACCGCCCGTGGCGCCACCGAGTCCAGTCGACGAGCCTCCCGACCGATAGCCACCGCCGCAATGGCGAACACGAACACCGCCGAGACGGCGACGAAGAGCGCGGTGACGGGGCTCAGATGCCGATGCGTTGGGCGAGTTGTTCGCGATGGTACGCGGGGTCGCCGAACAACAATTCGCTCGACTTGGCACGCTTGAAGTACAGGTGCGCGGGATGTTCCCACGTGAATCCGATACCGCCATGGATCTGGATGTTCTCGGCAGCCGCGTGGAAGTAGGCCTCCGAGCAGTACGCCTTCGAGAGTGATGCCACCGAGGCAAGCTCGTCGTTCATTTCGCTGGCGCACCACATGCCGTAGTAGGCGGCGGACTTCGCCGACTCCACTTCGAGCAACATGTCCGCACACTTGTGTTTGATCGCTTGGAACGACCCGATTGGGCGACCGAATTGCACTCGCACCTTGGCGTACTCCACGGCCATGTCGAGTACCTTCTGCGCTCCACCAACCTGCTCGGCGGCGAGACCCACTGCCGCCAAGTCGAACACCTTGCTCAGCACCTCCCAGCCCTTGCCTTCGGTGCCGATGAGTTCGGCCTCGACGCCCTTGAATTCCAATTTCGCCTGTTTGCGGGTTTGATCCATGGTGGAAAGTGACGTTCGAGTGAGTCCCTTGGCGTTGCCATCCACGGCGAACAACGACACGCCCTTGCCGGTCCTTGCTGCGACGATGATGAGCGACGCGATGTGTCCGTCGATGACGAACATCTTGGTGCCGTCGAGCGTGAACTTGGAACCGGACCCCTTCGCCGACATCGTGACGCCTGCTTCGTCCCATTTGCCCGACGGTTCGGTCGACGCGAGCGTGGCGATGGTTTCACCTGCGGCGATTCCCGGGAGATACTTCTTCTTTGCGGCATCGTCCCCGCTCTGCAGCAACGTGTTGGCGGCGAGCACCACCGTGGAGAAGTACGGGGCACACAGGAGAGCGCGACCCATCTCCTCGAGCACGACGCCCAACTCGACGTAGGAGAAACCCATGCCACCGAAGTCCTCGGGAATGTGCAAACCCATGAGACCCATCTGCGATCCCATCTGGTCCCACACCGCCTTGTCGAAACCCTGTTCGGTTTCCATCTGCGCACGCACCGCGGTTTCGGGCGACTTCGAGTCGAGGAAGGCGCGGACGGTCTTGCGGAGTTCTTCTTGTTCTTCGGTGAAGGCAAAGTTCATGCCCCTCATACTGTCGGACGAACCACGAAATTCGCCAATCGGACGCGGAATGACCCTCCCACCCGAGGTGGGCCCGGGCACTGCCAGAATTGGGGCATGACCACCGTCCACTGGTCGAATGCCGACGTGGAGGTGCACAAGGTGGTCGTCGGACCGGTCGATAACAACGTCTTCGTCGTGCGGTGCCGTGCCACGGGTGAGGCACTGCTCATCGATGCGGCCAATGAACACGAGCGATTGTTGGAATTGTGCAAAGCCCTGGGCGTGCGAAGGGTACTCGAGACTCATGGCCACTGGGACCACATCCAGGCGATTCCGGCCATGCGAGAGGCCGGCTACGAGGTCTCCGTGACGGCACTCGATGCGCCGCGATTGCACGAGGTTGGTTACGACCTGCTCCTCGACGACAAGGAGGTCGTGGAGATCGGTCGACTCCGGATGCACGCGTTGCACACCCCCGGTCACACTGAGGGCTCGATCTGTTTCCACGTTGCCGATACACCGCTGCTCTTCACCGGCGACACCTTGTTCCCGGGCGGACCGGGCGCCACGAAGTTCGATGGTGGCGACTTCCCCACGATCATTCGATCGATCACCGATTCCTTGTTCGCGTTTGCTGATGACACGATCGTGCTCCCTGGTCACGGCAACGACACGACCATCGGCAACGAACGACCACAACTGGATACGTGGGTGGCGCGCGGATGGTGACGGTGGAAGCGGCCTGGTGCTCATGACGAAGAACCCACGCCTCGGCGGCATGACGCCTCCCACACTGCCCACATCACGCGTCGCTGGCACCCGATTACGTGACGACGCTCGCCCACTGCCCGACTGGCGCGAGACGCTCCGCAAGATTCCGAACCTTCGCAACACGGTGAGCATCGTCTCGACGTACGTTCAGGCTGCGACGATCATCGTCGTGACGTTGTGGTGGAACCATCCGATCGGCTGGTTGCTCGGAGTCCTGCTGATGGGTCGCACCCACGCCATGTTCTTGTCGCTCATGCACGAGGCGGCTCATCGGCTGCTGCTGTCCGACAAACGGTTGAACGATTGGGTTGGACGCTGGATCATCGGCTATCCCGCCTTCACCAACACCGACGCGTACCGTCGCGTGCACATGGCGCACCATCGCGACGAGTTCGGTCCCGAGGAACCGGATATTCCCTTGTATGCGAACTATCCGATTCCGCCGGCGAGTTTCCGTCGAAAACTCTGGCGCGATGCGACAGGTCGGACCGGATGGAAGTTGCTGAAACAACAACTCGCCGGCTTGCGCGGCCCGGACCCGCTCACCCGTCGTTCACAACGACAGATCCTGTTGGTGCAGGTTGCACTCTTCCTCGTCGGTGTTGCTGCGGGTGCGCCGCACGCCTACGTCCTGCTGTGGCTCCTTCCGCACCTCACGGTGTGGCGAGTCATCAATCGCCTTCGCTCCGTTGCCGAACACGGCGGTATGCAACGGGGCGAGGATCGGCGAGTTGCCACGCACTCCGTACGCCAGTCGTTGCTTGCCCGCTTCTATCTCGTGCCGTTCAACATCGGATTCCACTTGTCGCACCATGTCGATTCCGGAATTCCGTTTCGATCGTTGCCCGAATACCACCGTGAACTCGAACGGGCGGGCTATGTCACGGAACAACTGGAGTACCCCTCCTATCGGGCGGTGTGGCGTGCGTTACGCACCACCCCATTTCCCCTATCGGCGTAGGGGAAATTGCCCGACGCGAATAGCGTTGCGAGGGTGAGTCCCGTTGCTCCCCTTGCGAACTCGAACAACGAACTGTTGCGCATCGTCGATCTCCATGCCAAGGCCGCAGAGGGTGACCTCGAAATCTTGCGAGGTTTCTCGTTGACGGTTCGAGAGGGCGAGATTCACGCGATCATGGGACCCAACGGTTCTGGCAAGTCGACGCTCGCCAACACCCTGCTCGGCTCATCCTCCTACGAGGTCACGAGTGGCACCATCGGTTTCAAAGGTGAGGACATCGCCGGCTGGTCCACCACCGAGCGCGCGCAACGGGGCATGTTCCTTGGTTTTCAGTATCCGCAGGAAATTTCCGGGGTATCTGTCCTGCAGTTCCTGCGCCAGGCGCTGTCTGCGCGCAAGGGCATCGACCTCAGCATCCTCGAGTTGAGACTCGCCGCAATGGATTGGATGAAACGACTCGGCATGGACTCCGCGTTCATCGACCGGCACCTCAACCAGGGTTTCTCGGGCGGCGAGCAGAAGCGCAACGAGATCATGCAGATGGCGATACTCGAGCCCGATCTCGCGATACTCGACGAGACCGACTCCGGACTCGACATCGACGCGCTTCGAATCGTGGCCAGGGGAATTCGCGAAGTTCGCGCAGCGCGGTCGGCGCTCGGCATCGTGGTCATCACCCACTATCAGCGACTCCTCGACGAGTTGCATCCTGACTTCGTTCACGTGCTGGTCGACGGTCGCATCGTCGCGAGCGGCGGAATGGAGTTGGCCGAACGCCTGGAGAAGTCGGGCTACGACTCCTTCCGCGGGTAATCACGATGGGTCTCGATGTCGCCACCATCCGTCGGGAATTCCCGATGTTGTCCAAACAGGTGAACGGAAAGCCGATTCACTACCTGGATAGCGCCAACTCGTCGCACAAACCCGACAGCGTCATCGACGCGATGTCCACGTTCATGCGCGAGGGATACGCGCCGATTGGTCGGAGTTCGTACACGCCGGCGTCGGAGGCTTCGAATGCATACGAAGCGGCGCGTTCGGCGGTCGCCAAGTTCATCAACGCATACTCCGCACACGAAGTGGTGTTCACCAAGAACGCAACGGAGTCGCTGAATCTCGTGGCGCAGTCGTGGGGTCGCGCGAACCTCGACAAGGGTGACGCCATCGTCCTGACCCACATGGAACAACACGCCAACATCGTGCCGTGGCAG
>SXPW01000041.1 GCA_005793785.1 Actinomycetota bacterium
GAGGCAGGTGCCCGAAGGATTACCTTGCGATGGGAGCGTCCATCTTCGAATGGTGGAGTAGCACTGCTGGGCTACACCATCGAATATTCCATCGACAATGGAACGACCTGGACCGTTTGGCCGGTGAACACGGGAGTGAACGGCTGCGTATGTCAATACATGGCTCGCTCGGTGACCGACCTCACCGATGGAGTTGCGCACATCTTCCGAATCAAGGCCTACAACTCCGTCGGATCAGGTCCGGCGTCGGAGTCCACCGATTCCATGACACCACTGACTCCCGCCGTACCGGGTCAGCCGACCAACGTGACGGGGACGGTCACTCCAGCGGTCATCGAACTCGACTGGGATGCCCCCACCAGTGACGGTGGTGCCCCGATCACCGACTATGTCGTCGAGTACTCCACCAACGGAGGAACATCATGGACAACGTTCGCTGACGGAACGAGCACGGCGACGCTCGCGTCACTACGGGATCTCACCGTCGGGATCCCTCATATCTTCCGAGTCAGCGCCGTCAACTCATCTGGGCGGGGTCAACCATCGACGTCGTCGAGCGCATTGGTGCCGTCGGCGCCGCTCGTGAACGACGCCTTCAGCGGAGCAACTCCACTCGTGTGTGCGAACGATTGTCCGTCGGGCACGTTGGTACGGGTTGCGAGTTCCACGCGATCCGCCACTCGTGAAACGGGGGAGCCATCCCACGGTGGCTATGGCGCTTCCGCCTCCATCTGGTACTCGTTCAGTGTCGGTCGCGCGGGAACCGTGGTGATCGACACCCAAGGCAGCGACTTCGACACGTTGCTCGGCATCTACACGGGAAGTGCGGTGAATGCGCTCACCACGGTGATTACCAATGACGATGCTGGTGGTGGCAACTGGAGTCGGGTCACGGTGGTACCCACCATCGGCACCACGTACTGGGTGGCCATCGACGGGTACGGCAGCAGAAAGGGCTCGACGGTGTTGAACTGGACGTTCACCGAGGCGCCACCGGTACAGAAGCCCTCGGTGCCGTCGGGCGTGCGCGCGGTAGCCGGCAATGGCCAGGCGACCATCTACTGGTCGGCACCTTCGTCTGACGGCGGGGCGGCGATCACGGGATACACCGCAACGGCGTCACCAGGCGGTCGCACCTGTGCAACGGCGGGCGCACTGACCTGTGCGTTGACCGGACTCACCAATGGAACCGCGTACTCCTTCACCGTGACCGCCACGAACAGTGCGGGTACGAGCGATGCTTCTTCACCATCCGACCCCGTGACTCCCCGTGCGGAATCGAACGATGGGGTGACGACGTTGGCCTGGGGACTGGACCGCATCGACCAGCGCTCACTCCCGCTCGACACCCGCTACGCGCGCACACAGTCCGGTTCGGGAGTGACGGCCTACGTCGTGGACACCGGAGTTCGCGCAACCCACAGCGAGCTGACAGGGCGCGTCACGAGTGGATTCTCCACGGTCAGTGACGGCAACGGCAGCAACGACTGCCATGGTCACGGCACACACGTCGCGGGAACCATCGCCGGCACCAACTATGGAGTGGCGCCCGCCGCGCTGATCGTGCCGGTGCGGGTGATGAACTGCAGCGGTTCGGGGTCCACCTCCGACATCATCGCGGGAGTCGATTGGATCATCAACCACCATCAAGCCGGGGTGCCGGCCGTTGCAAACATGAGTCTCGGCGGACCTCGCTCGGCGGCTCTCGACTTGGCCGTCTCTCGCGGTATCTCCGATGGCGTCACCTTCGTGGTGGCAGCCGGAAACTCCAACGTCAGTGCATGCACCGTGTCACCTGCCGGTGAACCGCTCGCGATCACGGTCGGGTCCACTACATCGAGCGATGATCGATCGTCCTTCTCGAACTTCGGCTCCTGCCTCGACGTGTTCGCACCCGGATCGAGCATCGTGTCGGCGGGACATTCGTCGGACACGGCCACCCGCACGATGTCGGGTACGTCGATGGCCGCACCGCACGTGGCTGGAGTCGCCGCTTTGGCCTTGTCACAGAATCCTGCCCTTACACCTGCCGAGGTGTCGTCGGCGATTGCCACTTCTGCAACTCGCAACGTCGTCACCAATCCTGGAACCGGTTCCCTCAATCGGCTGGTGTATGCCCTGCTGACGCCTGCGCCGAACGCCGAGGACGACGCACCTGCCACGACCACCACGACCACCACAACGATGGTGACGACGACCACGGTCCCTTCGGGTGGTGGAGGTGACGGCGGTGACGGCGGTGGCGGCGACGAGGAACCAGCGACGACGGTGCCGCGTGCGGCGCCGACAACCACGCTGCCTCCACCGTCGACGACGGTCAATCCAACGACAACGTCGACGACGGTGCCGAGCACGTCGGGTGCGTCGCCTGCAGCGTCGTCACCAGGCGCCGGACCGTCCGTCGTTGCTCCGCGGCCCCCGGCCGCCGGAGTGCGACCCGTCGTGGGTAGTCCGACGCCCGCGTTGTCGGCTTCGGTTCGTCAACTCGCGGCAGCCATTCGCACGATTGGTCGAAACGTCAAGGTGGAGGTCGTCGCACCGAAGGGATCGCTCGTGCACGTGTACAAAGACGGCCAACTCGTCAAGTCGGTGACACCGGATGAAGCCAAGAGCCTGCTCATTCCGGCTCAGGGATCTTCTTCCGACGATGTGCAAGTCGTCGTTGTTACCCGCACGGGCGAAGTGATGGCAACGCCGACACCAACGGACTTGGACGCCGGTCCAGCAGTCGGTGCCTCGAACGGGATACCGAGCCTCGGCAAGTCGGGTTCGACAACGACGACGGTGAGGACGGCCGTACGAACGACGACCAAGTCGGCGACCGGCACGCGGTCCGCCGCAGGGAAGTCGTCCACCACCAAGTCGGGTCAACGTTCAACGAGCGACTCGGCAACGACGAAGACCACCGTCAAGACCAGCAAGTAGGTATTGAAAACACCAGCCTGACTGCGAGCCGAGTTCGTGCACCGTCTACGGTGAGGGACGATGAAACCTATGCCTGCAACCCTCGGACAGCTCAAGTCGTCTGGCTGGAAATCGCGTTCGGTCAAGGAAGAGATTCGCGAGAACTCCGTCGCACGAATCCGAGCGGGACAGCCCTTGAGTGACAGCATCCTCGGGTACGACGACACCGTGATGCCCCAGTTGCACAATGCGCTCCTTGCCGGACACGACATCGTCTTTCTCGGCGAGCGGGGCCAGGGCAAGACGAGGCTCATCCGTTCACTCACCGGTTTGCTCGATGAGTGGATGCCGATCGTCGCTGGAAGCGAAATCAACGACGACCCCTACCATCCCGTCTCGAGGCACGCCCGTGACACCGTCGCCGAACTCGGTGACGCCACGCCGATTGCGTGGATTCATCGAGACGACCGGTACGGGGAAAAACTGGCCACACCCGACACCTCGATAGCCGATCTCATCGGTGAAGTCGATCCCATCAAGGTCGCCGAGGGCAGGTACCTGAGCGACGAGTTGACGCTGCATTACGGACTGGTCCCGCGGACGAACCGCGGCATTTTCGCCATCAACGAATTGCCCGACCTCTCGGAGCGAATTCAGGTTGGGCTACTCAACGTTCTGGAGGAACGCGACGTGCAAGTACGCGGGTACAAGATCAGATTGCCGCTCGACGTGTTGCTCGTGGCTTCCGCCAATCCCGAGGACTACACGAACAGGGGTCGAATCATCACGCCCTTGAAGGATCGATTCGGTAGCCAGATTCGAACGCACTATCCACTGGACGTCCCCACGGAGATGCAGATCGTCCGCCAGGAGGCGCGTTCAGCCACCATCGGTGACGTGCAGGTGCACTATCCAGCATTCATGGAGGAGATCGTCGCGGAGATCAGTCACCTCGCCCGTGCGAACGCCAACGTCAGTCAGCGCAGTGGCGTGAGCGTACGAGTTTCGGTGAGCAACCACGAGTTGTTGGCAGCGAATGCCGTTCGTCGGGCCCTACGCGCAGGAGAGACCGCGGTGGCACCGCGGGTGAGCGACCTAGACGCATTGGTGGCATCGACGGCAGGGAAGATCGAGATCGAGAGCGTCGAAGACGGCCGTGAGGGTGCGGTGTTCGAGCAGATCGTCCGTGGGGCCGTGTTGCAGGTGTACAAGCGACGCGTCACCGGCGACAAGACCAAGGAGATCGTGGCAGCGTTCGAAGCCGGGGCGGTGGCCAACACCGGCGAGGATGTTTCATCGCAGGATCTCCTGGAGTTTGCCAAGCAAGTACCCGAGTTGAGAACGCTGGCCGTGAAGCTCGGTGACGGCGACGAGTCACCCGCCGTCGTGGCGAGCGCCGTTGAATTCGTCCTGGAGGGTTTGCACTTGGCGAAACGACTCAACAAGGACGCATCCGGGGGTCGTTCGGTGTACCGATCGCGCTCTACGACCGTGTAGTTCCCGAAGGGCTCACACCGCGAACGGTGTGCGAGTCCAATGTTCGTCCGTGTCGTTCCGGTACTTCGTCGGTGCAATCCCCACCAAACGTGAGGCGTGCACCGGATTGTCGAACCCGCGCAGCGGAAGGTAGCCCACGGGCTCGGCGGTGATTCCGTCGGGAAGATGTACCGCTTGGGCAGTGGGCATGAGTACGCCGTAGTTGGCTGCCTCGTCGCACAAACGCGACGCCAGATTCGGTGCCTCTCCGATGTAATCCTCGCCTTCGAACAGGATGATTGGTCCGGTCGCAATTCCGATACGGAGGCGCAACTCACCGAGGCGCTCGGCGAATCGTCGTTGGAGCTCGAGGGAGAAGATGACGCCGGCGTTCTGTTCGACGGCGATGGCCATGAATCCGTCACCGAGGTGTTTGGCGATGCGCACACCGACCTCTGATGCGAGATCTCGGGAGACCTCTCGAAAGTCCTTGAGCATCGCCTTGGCCTGTTCGTCGTCCGTACGTTGAATGAACGAAGTAAATCCAGAGAGGTCGACGAAAATGATCGTGCGTGGGTAACGCATCGTGGTCCCAATGCTACGGTTCGCACGTGGCCCTTCGATTCACCTATTCGCGTTGGGATGGCAGTCAGAAGGGATTCGAGCTCGACGCCGATTCGGTGATGAGCGAGCTCACCGACGAACTCATCCACCATGGCGATCCCACTGCGGCACTTCGTCGAATCATGCAGCAGGGTATGCGAGACCGAAACGGTCGAAACATCGAAGGAGTGCGACAAGCACTGGAGCGATTGCGTCAGAAGCGCAACGAGATTCGTGAGCGGGGCAACATCGGTCACGAATTCGACGATGTAGCGAACGAACTCAACGACATCGTAGACGAGGAGCGCTTGGCAATCGACTCCGTCGAACGGGCCGCCGAGCAGTCGGGAGATCAGCGGCGGGCCGAGGTCGCCCGAGACTCGGCGATGGAACGACGACTGCGTCTCGACATGCTGCCCGACGACCTGGCCGCGAAGATCGATGAGCTATCGCACTACGACTTTCAGTCCGCGGAGGCGCAGCAACGTTTCGAGCGTTTGTCGGAGCGTCTCCGTGACCAACTCTCCAAACGTCAATTCGAACAGGTGTCGAGTGCAATCGAGAGCATGACACCCGAGTCACTTGCCGCAATGAACGAAATGATGAGGGCGCTCAACGACATGATCGAGCGGCGACAACGCGGCGAGGATCCACGATTCGAGGACTTCATGAAGAAGTTCGGCGACTTCTTCCCGGAGAACCCGTCGACCCTCGATGAGTTGCTCGAACTCATCGCCAAACGCATGGCTGCCGCTCAGGCACTGCTCAACTCGATGACTCCCGAACAACGAGCCGAACTGCAAGACCTGACCGAGCAGATGCTGGGAGACGGTGAGATTCGCGACCAGATGGCGCGTCTCTCGGCCAACATGCAGGCGATGTTTCCGAGTCTGGGTTGGGGTGAGTCCGAGGAGTTCACGGGAGACCAACCCATGCCGTTCAGCGACGCATTGAGAAGTATGCAGGAATTGAGTGATCTGGATGATCTCGAACGATTCCTCCAACAGGCGACGTCGCCATCTGCCCTGCAGGAGGTTGATCTCGACAGGGTGCGTGAACTGCTCGGGGACGTGACCGCGGAGTCCCTCGACCGCCTTGCCCGACTCACCGAACAGTTACGCCAGGCGGGTCTGGTCGACCAGAAGGAGGGACGTCTGGAACTCACGCCGCGCGGACTGCGCAGCATCGGTAAGCAGGCGCTGCGCGACCTATTTGGTCAACTCGAGCGTGATGCCCTAGGGCAGCATCGAATCGAGCGCATCGGCGCCGGACACGAACGTGCCCATGACACCAAGCCGTATGAATATGGAGACCCCTTTCATCTGGACCTCCAGCAGACCCTGCGCAATACCCTCCGACGGCAGGGCGGTGGCTTACCACTCCGGCTATCCCCAGAGGACTTCGAAATCGACCAGACGGAACAGCTCACGCGGTCATCCACGGTCCTCATGGTCGACTTATCGCTCTCCATGCCGATGCGCGACAACTTCCTGCCGGCAAAGAAGGTGGCGATGGCGCTGCACTCCCTGATTTCATCGCAATTTCCTCGGGACTACCTGGGTCTCGTCGGCTTCAGCGAGACGGCACGCGAGTTGCGCCACGAACAGTTGCCCGAGGTGTCGTGGGATTTCGTCTATGGCACCAATATGCAGCATGGTTTTGCACTTGCCCGTCGCATGCTGGCTCGTCAGTCGGGAACCAAGCAAATCATCATGATCACCGATGGCGAGCCGACGGCCCACATTCAAACCGATGGCGAGGTGTTCTTCAGTTATCCGCCCGCCTATTCCACGATTGAAACCACGCTCCGCGAGGTCATGCGTTGCACTCGTGACGACATCCGTATCAACACCTTCATGTTGGACGCCACGGGCGCTTTGCGAAGTTTCATCGAGCAACTGACGGCAATCAACAAGGGTCGTGCATTCTTCACGACCCCAGAGACGCTCGGCGAGTACGTGCTCGTGGACTTTCTGGAACACAAGCGGTCGTTGCGGAAGAGTCGCGGGCGACGCGCAAGTTGAGACTCGACTCCGACTTGCAAAGGTCCCCGTCCATCTGTCAGAATCACATGGCTGTTATTTGGGCGGGGTAGGAAGAAGGGGTCAGTGAGTCAACGAATCGAAGCGTCGGAAGGTGACGACCGCGCATGGCAGGACCAGGCGAATTGTTTGGGAGTCGATCCCGACCTCTTCTTTCCGGAACGTGGAGCATCGACCCGCGAAGCCAAGGAAGTATGCAGGGGTTGCGAGGTGCGACAGCAGTGCCTGGAATATGCCTTGGAAAACGGCGAGAAGTTCGGAATCTGGGGTGGACTCTCGGAACGCGAGCGTCGTCGCCTACGTCGTCAGCGTGCCCAAGCCAATCGCAGTTCCGCGACGGCCTGACCGCTGGTAAGGTACGGGTATGCCAGGCGGACCGGAGATTTGGATCATCGTTGCCCTCGTTGTCGTGCTGTTCGGAGGCTCGCGACTCCCGAAGATTGCGCGCAATCTCGGTAGAGCGCAAGGCGAATTGAAAAAGGGCCTGTCCGAAGGAAATGCCGAAGTGGCCAAGGAATCCAAGCCCGAGAGCGGCGCTACTCCGCAGGCATAGGGCATCGACCCCCTCTGGCGCAATGATCGGGGCCTACGCCTCGAGGAATTTCACTCTTCGTTTGCTCACATCGGCAAGAAGACCCTTGCGTTCGTTCGCAGCATAGAGGTTGAGGGAAATATCGCTCTTTTTTCCGCGTGACTTAGCGGTAATGACCAGTTCAGTGGATCCGAGTTTTGCGGTCGCCGTCTTGACGCGGGCGTCGTACGTGCGATCCAAACCGACTGCGACGCGGAGAATTGCGGCCAGGGTGCGCACGATCCGCTGGTCGGCAGCGGTGAGGGCGGCGAACTCCGCATGTTCGGGCTTTGGGACGCTCTTGCGGTGGTAGCGGGCCACCTGTGCAACGATCTCCACCTCGCGGTCGGTGAGACCCATGAGTTCGGAATTTCGAATCAAGTAGTAGGAATGCAAATGGTGCTTGGCATGTGACACCACCACGCCGACATTCGCGAGGAGGCTCGCAAATTCCAGGTAGCGGCGCCATTCGGGCCGCAGGTTGAGCGGCTCCTCGAGTTCGTCGAACAACTGCCCGGCCAGTTCGGCAACGTGCTGTGAATGTTCGGGACGGTCGTCGCATCGATCCGCGAGTTGTTGGACGCTGCGTCGTGCCGCGTCATGATCCTCATCGACCTCGATGAGACCTTCACGTCGCAACGTATCGAGCAACAGTCCCTCCCGTAGTGCGTAGTCGGAGAACATGAGCGTTTTCAATCCGAAGGTGTCGACGATGCCCTCGAGGATCAGGGCACCGGCGAGGATGATGTCCGCCCGATTGGGTTCGAGACCGAAACGTTTGACCCGTTCGTCGATAGTCGGTACTCGCTGCAATGAAGTAACCACCGCGCGAACTTCGTCGGCGGTGAACTCGAACCGGTTCATGGACTTCGGCTCCGGTATGCCGCGCGCCAACAGAATCATCTTTGCAATCGTCTCGGCGGTACCCGACGAGGTGGCAACGGCTTCGAAACCGAGCTCGTGTACCTCCGGGGCAACGACAGACAGCGTTGATCGGATGAAGGAGCGGCAACTGGGGATCGCACTCGGATGAAGGGTCGTACTCGCAAAGAAGCGATCCGTGAGTCGGACCGCGCCGAGCTTGAAGCTGCGGGCAAACAGGACTTCGTCGTCGAGACCGACGACTACCTCGGTGCTACCACCACCGATATCGCAAACGAACATTGATTGATCGTGGATTCCGATGGCATTCACGACACCGAGATGGATGAGACGTGCTTCTTCCACACCGGAGATGACTTCGATCTCGATGCCGGTGGCCTTGCGCACTTGCTTGATGAAATCCGAACGATTCTTGGCCTCGCGTACGGCACTCGTTGCGACAGCGCGGACCTCTGCCTCGTGAGAGGAGGCGATTTCTGCCATTCGGGTGAGACTGCGCACCCCGCGTTCGATTGCTTCGTCGGTGAGTTCCTTCATGTCGCCACCACCGTGACCCAAGCGGACCACGTCCTTCTCTCGGGTCACCACCTCAAATCCCCCGGGGACTGGCTTGGCGACGACGAGATGAAAACTGTTGGTGCCGATGTCCAGGGCCGCAACGAGCTCGCTCACTCGTTCCGACGATAGCCTTCCTCATTCAAGGAGTTTCGATGTCCGACGTCACCAAAGCACCACCCCGAGCCCATATTCGCATCACCTACACGGGTCCGGTGTACCCGCACTGGGAGATCGTCGGCGATTACGGCGATCCCGAACTCATCGATGAATTTGCCCGGCGGGCGTACATGCGACTGCTGTACGTACCCATGAAGGACAGCCAATTCCGTCGCAACCGTGAGCGCGTCAACAAGGATGCCGAGAACGAGGGCGTCAGCGTCGAATGGTTTCCCGCAGAAGTCAACAACTAGGTTTTGCGCAACTCGGGCTATTCGGATCGCCCGAGCGTCAGGCTGAGTTTTACCGAGGTCGATCCGATGAACCCGAATGATTCGGCTCAACGGTCGTGAACATCGTATGAAACTTCCATGACGCCGCGGGAAAATCGATCGAACCCAAGAACGCTCCCCCAGGGCGCTGAATACGGTGCAGGTATCCAATCCGTGTTCATCAACCGTGAATTGAGCTGGCTCGACTTCAACGAGCGTGTTCTCTCGCTGGCTGTCGCCGAAGAGCTGCCGCTCTTGGAGCGGATTCGGTTTCTTTCCATCAGCGCTTCCAATTTGGATGAGTTTTATCAGGTGCGAGTGGCCGCACTCCACGACCAGATTGCAGCCGAAGTCACCGAGCCCAGCCTCGATGGACGGTCACCCGTCCAGCAGTTGGCTGAGATCTCTGCCCGTGTTCAACAATTCGTCGTGCGGCAAGAGCGACTCCTCTCGGGCGAACTGCTTCCGGCATTGTCAGCCAACGGCGTTCGAATTCTGAAATGGTCGAGGCTCGGTAAGAGACTTCGAGAGAGCCTGACCACGGACTTCGAGAATCGAATCTTCCCCATACTCACCCCGCTTGCCGTCGACCCTTCCCACCCTTGTCCGTACATCTCGAACTTGGCACTCAACCTTGCCGTAACGGTTCGCGACTCCGACTCGGGCGAGGAACGGTTCGCTCGCGTCAAGATTCCCCGGAACTTCCCAAGGTTCATTCCGGTACCCGAGTCCCAGGACTTCATCCTTCTGGAGGATCTCGTCGAAGCGCATCTGGACCGTCTTTTCCCTGGAATGGAAATCGTCGGTGTCTCGCGATTTCGAGTGACGAGGAATGCCGATCTTTCCCTGGACGACGAGGATGCCGAAGACCTGCTAGCCGCAGTTGAGATGGAACTTCGTCGTCGTCGTTTCGGTAGGGCGGTTCGTCTCGAGGTGCAGTCGAACATTCGCGAATCGACACTTGCGATGATGTGCGCCGAACTTGAGCTCGATCCAGTCGATGTCATTCGGCACGAGTCCTTCATCGAGCTCTCCGCCCTGCAGCAGTTGGCGAACCTCGACGTACCGAAACTGCGATTCAAGCCCTGGGCTCCCGTCACCGCAGGTCGACTGGCGGCCGCCGATGAAGCAGGAAAGTCCGTATTCGACGTCATTCGTTCCCGACAGTTGCTGGTGCATCATCCGTACGAGTCATTTGCGTCGTCGACCGAGACTTTCGTGGAGCAGGCAGCACGAGATCCGAAGGTGCTTTCGATCAAGATGACGCTGTACCGCACCTCGGGTGATAGTCAGATTGCTCGGCACCTGATTCGCGCTGCCGAGGCGGGAAAGCAGGTGGCGGTGGTGCTCGAGTTGAAGGCGCGGTTTGATGAAGCCAGAAACGTCAGTTGGGCGAGAGAACTCGAACTAGCCGGCGTTCACGTGAATTACGGCCTCGTCGGCTTGAAAACGCACGCCAAATGCATCTTGGTCGTGCGCGAGGAAGCGGGCGGAATTCGAAGGTACGTCCATTTGGCTACGGGAAACTACAACTCGGTGACGGCGCGAATATACGAGGACATCGGATTCTTTACTTGTGAGGATGCCGTCGGTCGCGACGCCACGCAATTGTTCAATTATCTGACTGGTTACGGTCGAGAACCGCACTACGAGCAACTCTTCGTGGCTCCACATCAGTTGAAGTCCGAGATCATCGCCTTGATCGAACACGAAGCGACCTTTGCAGACAAGGGCAGGATCACCCTCAAATTGAATGCGGTACAAGACCCCGAGGTCATTCGAGCGCTCTATGCCGCGAGCGCAGCGGGTGTGAAGGTCGACCTCGTGGTTCGGGGACTCTGCTGCATGCGGGCCGGAGTTCCCGGACTTTCGGACAACATCGCGGTCAGGTCGGTGCTCGGGAGGTACCTCGAACATTCGCGCATCTACCGATTCGGTCATGGTCACGTCGGTGACGAGCCGTTGCATTTGATCGGTTCGGCCGATCTCATGATTCGAAACTTGGCGGGTCGGGTGGAAACCCTGGTGCGGCTCACTCATCCGAAACATCGGGCGTGGTTGGATACCGCGCTTGGATTCCTCATGGATGACTCCAATGTCCACTATCGACTCGGTCCCGACAACGCGTGGACCCAGGTCGGTCAGCACCACACTCCCAACGACGCCCAACGGCAGCTGTACGAATGGGTCGTCGCCACCCAGTCGCGCTAGGTGTTTCGGAGATAGCGAGGTCTTGGTGGCCGTTCACCGAGTGTTCAGTGGTCGTCCAGCGCTCGTTTAGATTTCTGAACAACTGCACGGGCAGGCAAGGCGTAGCGTGCCTACCGTAGACACCATGGAAGAGACCCGTAAGTCGTACCATTCCGAGCTCGATGAACTGCGGGCGCTCGTCGTCCGCCTGGGGGCCTCCGTCATCGAAGCGGTACCGCGAGCCACCAACGTGCTGCTCAGCGGCGACCTGGAGGGAGCCGATTACCTCGTGCAGTCGGACGATGAAATCGACGCCCGTGCCCACGACATCGAAGTTCGAACGTTCGAGATCCTCGCCCTTCAGGCGCCCGTAGCCGGCGAGTTGCGCCAGTTGGTCTCCATCCTCAAGATCACCCTCGACCTCGAGCGTTCGGCAGATCTCGCCGTCAATATCTGCAAGGCTGCTCGACGAATCTATGGAAAGGAGATCGATCCCGTCCTGCGAGGTCTCATCTCCAAGATGAGCGAGCAGGCAGAGCAGTTGTACCAAGCAGCCATCAACTCGTTCGCTGAGAATGATGCCGCCACCGCGGCGGCAATCGAGGACATGGACTCATTCCTCGATGCGTTGCACCGACAGTTCATTCAGGCAATCTTTGAGACACACGCACGCGAGCGAATGGACCTGCAGCTGGCCGTACAACTTGCCATCGTGGCGCGGTTCTACGAACGAATCGGGGACCATGCCGTGAACGTCGGTGAGCGGGTGCAATTCGCACTCACTGGTTGGAAGCCGGAGCTTCGAGCAATCCAGCGCCAACGCCAGCGGGACGCGACCGGCGAGTATCCGATAACACAGGGCTAAGCGTCGAGACGCGATGAGTTACCTCCTCGCCATTGTGACGTTCCTCGTCGGCGCCGCGCTGGGAGTCTCCGTCGCCAGACGACGAGTGCTCGCGGCGACTAAGAGCGGTGCGACGAACACGAACATCGCGCAAGTCACTCCGATTGCGACACCACCCTCAACATCTGCGGCGGCGACCGATTCGTTGGGCAAGTTGGACGGAGTCTTGACCGCAGCACTCCATTCGCTTCCGAGCGGCGTCGTGATCACCGACTCGAATGCGAACATTGTCTTCAAGAATGCAGCAGCCGAATCCATCAGCGGAGTCAGGCACATCGATGTACTGGTCGACGAGGCGATCATGGTGTTGTTGCGCGGCACCGTGGGTGCCGACCCGCAGTATCGTCGGTTCGACACGGCAGGGTCGCCTTCGCGTTCGTTCGACCTCCGAACGAGGCGCTTAGCGGACGGCAAGCTCGTGGCAACGATCGAGGATGTCACCGAGCAGGCTCGGGTCGATACCGTACGGACGGATTTCGTTGCCAACCTCAGCCATGAGCTGAAGACGCCGATCGGTGGAATCGCCGCGCTCGCCGACACGATGATCGGTGAGACCGATCCGCAAGTCATAGAACGCTTGACCTCGCGGATCGTCGACGAGTCGTACCGGTTGTCGCGGATCGTCGACGACCTACTCGATCTCTCCCGGATCGAATTCGGAGGGGCCGACGGTTGGGAACCCGTCGTGGTGAACGAAGTGGTCCACGAGGTGGTTTCCCGGCTGCAGCACGAGGCGATGCGCTCGGGTGTGACGCTCGAAGCAAAGAATGACGAGCGCGTTCGAGTTCTCGGCGATCGGATGCAACTCGTTTCGGCATTGGAGAACCTGATCACCAACGCCGTGAAGTACAGCGGTGACGGGAAGAAAGTACTGATCGAAGTGCAGGCCACCGCGGAGTTGGTGAGCATTGCCGTGATTGACCAAGGAATCGGTATCGCGGCCAAGGATCACCAGCGAATCTTCGAGCGCTTCTATCGGGTGGACCGCGCACGTTCCCGCAGCACGGGAGGATCGGGTCTCGGTCTTTCGATCGTGCGACACGTGGTATCCAACCACGGAGGGACCGTGTCGGTGGTTTCCGAAGAAGGTCGTGGCTCCACCTTCACGATGGTGCTGCCACGCGAGGTTTCGGCGCACAACAACGATCTCGTCGACGAACAAGTCGGCGAAAGGAGAGTCTCGGTATGAATGCGAACGCAACACAGACCGTCATGGTGGTTGAAGACGAGGAAGCGTTCATCGATGCGCTCGTCGTTGGACTCCAACGTGAGGGTTTCGGCGTCGAGGTGGCACGAGATGGTGCGGAGGCCCTCTCGAACTTCGACCGCGTGAACCCGGACATCGTGCTCCTCGACGTGATGCTTCCGAAAGTGTCGGGAACCGACGTATGTCGCGAGATTCGCAAGAAGAGCCAGGTTCCAATCATCATGGTGTCGGCCAAAGGCACCGAAATAGACACCGTCGTTGGACTCGAGGTGGGCGCCGACGACTACATCGTCACGCCGTACCGAATCCGGGAACTCGTTGCTCGCGTGCGGGCGGCGCTGCGGCGGAGCGGCGTCGTGGAGAGTGGTGTCGTGGATTCGGGTACCAGCATCAACGTCGGAGAAGTAGCCATCGATCCCGAGCAGCATGTGGTGACGGTGCGTGGTCAGGTCACCAAGTTGCCGCTGAAGGAGTTCGAATTGCTGTATGTGTTGATCGCCAATGCTGGTCGCGTGATGACCCGGGACACTCTCATCGACCGCGTGTGGGGCAGTGACTACTACGGTGACACCAAGACGCTCGACGTGCACATCAAGCGGTTGCGCTCCAAGGTGGAATCCGACCCTGGCAATCCAACCGCGATTCTCACGATCCGCGGACTGGGATACAAATTCGAGCGACCCGTCTAGCCCTCGAGGCGAGCCAGCCAAAGTCCCGGTGCGATGATCTCGGCGGGTGTGGGTAGCGAGCCCGGTCGTCCCGCCAACTGCGCCAATCCCGTTTCCCCCGCGCGTTCGAGCACGCCGGAAACGAACTGCTGGGCGAGGGCAACTCGCTCGGGAGTCAGGTCGATGCCAAGGAGTCGCTCGACGAAGATTCGGTCGGTCGACTGGGCAACACGTCGTCGACGCACGGCTTCTGCAATCCTTGACTCACCACCGAGCACTCGCGCACAGGCACGGTCGACGCAATGATCGATGTAGCCCACGATTGCCGTGATTGCTGCGTCAAGCGTGGGAGCCACTCGATCTTGGGCCGGGGATCGATGAGCGCCCAGTAGCACGGTCGGATCCGACAACAAGGAGTCGAGAATCTTCATCGGATCACCCGAGGAGACATCGAGTTGACCGATGCTCTCGGACAAGCCGCCGGGATTCGGGCGGAATCCACTTGCGAAGTCGATGATCAACGTTCGTAGTGCGACGTTGACGTGTGTCGTGGCGAGTATCGCTGCACTCACAAGTTCGTGCACGAGGGCCCACATCGTCATATCTTCGCGGGGGATGGACCATTCGTCGGCGAATTCGTCGACGTTCCCAACGACGATTCGGAGACGTCCGGGCGTCTCGCGAGGTAGTGGTAGGTCGAATTGGCCGAACGTATTAACTGCGAGCCGACCGACCAGGGTCCCCACCGACATTCCCAACATGGACGGGGCGATCATCCTGCCCATGTTGGCGAGCATCTTCATCATCGGTTCTTCCGCGTCATCATCGCCGACTTCCGATTCGGGTGCGGCAGTAATCGCTTGCGCAAGTGCGGCAAAATAGGGCTTCCATGCTTCGAGCGTGAGATTCACCCATGTGGCACGACCGACCACCTCGAGGGTCGTCGGATCGGGAACCGCGAGTCCAGTGACGTCAGCCGCGTGCATCTGTGCGACGGCCGCCAACCTCTCCACGGAGATTCGTCTCTGGGGATCGACGTTCGATTCCGTCCTGCCTTGCGTGGCCGACATCATCGCCGTTTGACGCGCCACGTCCCACTGGAGGGGACCTTGAGCGGACATCGCGCGTTGAAACTGCGCAAACAACGGATTGTTGAACGGATTCGGCGTCTCGTCATCAGCCACGCGCCTAGAGCCTATGAGTGTTCACAAGTACGCTGAACCTCGATGAAGCACGACCGCGTCGAGGTGGTGAACGAGACCATCGACGTTGCCGATTTGTATGATTGGGCGCTCCTCCCGGAATGCGGTGCAGTCGTTCTGTTTTCCGGAACCGTCCGAGACCACGCAGAGGATCGGTCCGGTGTGACGGCACTCACGTACGAGGCATACGACGAAGCAGCGGTGAACGTCATGCGCCAGATCATCGGCGAGGCTCGGCGACGATTTCCCTCGTTGGGTCGTGTCGGGTTGGTCCACCGACTCGGGGACCTCGCACTCACGGAGTCATCGGTGGTGGTGGTGGTTTCCGCACCTCATCGCCCCGAGGCGTTCGATGCGGCGCGGTTCTGTATCGACGCATTGAAGCGGAGCGCACCGATCTGGAAGAAGGAAGTGTGGAGTGGTGGATCCGATTGGGGTACCAACGCCGTGAAACCAGTGCCCGCATCCACGGTCGAGTCGTCGACCATTCGGATGGGTGCATGATTGCGGCCACCTCGGTGACGAGCCTCGTGTTCGCAGCCATATCCATCACGTCAGCCGGAGCCTTGGCGTACCTCGTTGCCACCGATCAACGTCGCTCCAAACCGGTCGACGGTGCCGCACAATTTCGGCGTCATCTCGACGCATTGTCGGACGACTCACGGGGCCACCTGCGTGAGCAGATTCGAATCGCTCGCGAACAGAGACAGGGGAACTGACCGTGGCACGTGACCTCGCGATTGACCTCGGTACGGCCAACACCCTCGTGTACAAGCAAGGCGAGGGCATCATCATGAATGAGCCGACAGTTATCGCGAAGAATCGCCGGACAAACGAAGTCTTGGCCACCGGACACGAGGCTTGGGACATGATCGGTCGGACACCGAGTTTCATCGTGGCTGTTCGGCCTTTGCGGGGAGGTGCCATCACCGATTTCGAGACCACGGAACAAATGATTCGCCTGCTCCTCAAACGGGCCGGCGTGTCTCGATTTGCCCGCCCGAAAGTCCTGATCTGCGTCCCATCCGCAATCACCGAAGTTGAACGTCGTGCCGTCACGGAGGCAACGCGCCGCGCGGGTGCCGCCGACGCGCAATTGCTCGAACAACCGATGGCGGCTGCAATCGGAGCGGATCTTCCCATCGAGGAGCCAATTGCCAACATGGTGGTGGACATCGGAGGAGGAACGACGGAAACCGCGGTCATCAGTCTTGGTGGCATCGTCACCCTGCGAGCAGAACGAGTCGGAGGCTTCACCATGGACGAGGCGATTCAGGGATGGGTGCGCAAGGAGCACGGCTTGGCGATCGGTGAACGTACGGCTGAGGAGATCAAGAAGCAGATCGGCAGCGCGCAACCGTCATCGGGCGATCGCGACGCCGAAGTGAAGGGCCGTGATCTCGTCACCGGGTTGCCGAAGACCGTCGTTCTGACCGCAGCGGAAATTCGTGAAGCGCTCGATGAAGTGGTAACCCAGATGATCGATTCCGTCAAGGAGTGCCTCAGTCTTACGCCGCCCGAGCTTGCACAAGACCTACTGCAGCGGGGCATCTACCTCGTTGGCGGTGGTGCGCTGTTGCGCGGCCTTCCCGAACGACTGCAACTTGAGACCAAGGTGCCGGTACAACTCTCACCGCAGCCGCTGGAAGCGGTGGTGCTCGGGGCAGGACACTGCATCGAGAACTATCAGGCGCTGCGCGGGATGTTCATGGACGCCCGTCGCTGAGCGCGACGCGCCGAGTGGTACTCGGACATGAATGATTTCTCCGTCAATGCCGTAGCACTGAACGTTGCAGTGTGGCTCGCGTGCGGCGTGTCGATCGGTTGGTGGTATGCGAGCAGAGACTGGAGAAAGATGCGAGCTCCCGGATTGATTACGCGACTGAGGAATTTGGACCAACGGTCGTTGTACGAGCGGGTTCTCCACGTGCATTACTGGAAGGATCTGCTACCGGAAGCCGGGACATGGTTTGGCGGCATGAGCAAACGCCGACTCCCACGGCGAAGTGACGGTGGACTCGAACGGTTTGCCGCCGAATCCCTGCGAGCCGAACGCGTGCATTGGGCGTTGCTCCTGGTGGTGCCGCTGGTGATGACATGGAGTCGGGGTTGGTGGATTCCCATTCACGTGTCATTTGGAATTGCGGTCAACGCGCCATGCATCGTCGTTGCGAGATACAACCGACTGCGAATCGCACTCCTATCATGAACTCGATGTTTCTTCGAGGACGACTGCAGTGGACGTTGCTTGCGGTCACCGTCGTTTCCGGTGCACTGGCTTTGTTTTTTGCCCAACGAAACGACTCTGGGGTGGTGGCCACCCCAACGACCGTCGCAACCACGACGACCACGACGACCACCACCGTGTATCAACCACCGATCACCTACGTGGTGCAACGGGGCGACACGCTCTTTGCGATCGCGTCCAGTTTTCAGGTGGACATGCAGGCACTCATGGACCTGAACGGCATCGCGAACCCCGACCGGGTCGAAGCCGGTGACGAACTGGTGATGCCGCCGGCCACGGGCTTCGTACCCGTTGCACCGTCCACCACGATGCTGCCGTAGGGCGGTTGGTTCAGGCGCGGTGACGCTCGACGATGTCGACGATGTCCGACATGATTCTGGCAACCGCATAGTCCTTGGGCGTATAGACCGCCGCAACTCCAGCCGCCAGGAGTGACTCGCGATCGTCGTCGGGAATGATGCCGCCCACCACGACGGGAACGTCGACACCGACGGACTTCAATTCGCGCAACACATCGGGAACCAGCGCTTGGTGCGAGCCGGAGAGAATCGAGAGTCCAATCACATCGGGATCCTCGTCTCGTGCGGACTCCGCGATTTGTTGAGGTGTCAGGCGAATTCCTCCGTACACCACCTCCATGCCGGCGTCGCGTGCCGCTATCGCAATCTGCTCGGCCCCACTCGAGTGTCCATCCAGTCCGGGTTTGGCAACCAACAAGCGAGGAGGACCGCCGGGCAGGGCACTGGACCGCCGGGCCACCGCGAGCAAGTCGCTACCGCGAGGTGCCGCAACCGACCCCACCCCGGTCGGCGCGCGATACTCGCCGAACACTTCACGAAGCGTGGCGGCCCATTCGCCA
>SXPW01000042.1 GCA_005793785.1 Actinomycetota bacterium
GCCTGGGTGGCGATGAGGCGATGCATCTCCAACACGACCCGGCGGTAGGCGGGGTGGCCTTGGGGGGCGGAACGCAATTCCAGCAGGTGCATCGCCTCTCGGGCATTGAATTGCATGACGTACCGCATGCGGTGGGCCATGGCCACGGCGTAACCGGCTTGTTCGGGGTAGTCGGGACGAAGGAGCTCATAGAGGGCATGGGAGCGCTCCATGGCGGCGTCGAAGACGTCCGTACCGCCCGCTGCATCGACCAGTTCGGGACGTGCAAAGCCCAGGTGCGGGGTGAGCCGCTGCCATTCGATGGTCAGCAACCGGTGTCGCTGCAGATCGCGGAAGGCTCCGTAGTCTCCCAGCACGTCGAATCGGTAGGACAAGCGTTCGAATGCCCGTCCGGGCTTGTGCCTTCGATTCGTCCGCTCGCCGACGTAGGCACCGATGAGTGCGACGCGTTGAACATGGCTGAGGGAACGCACGCGCTCGAGAAGCTGGGTTTCGGGGAGATGCGACGACGCGTAGCAGATTGCCGCCAACAACTTGTCCTCGCCATCGGGATCGTAATCGACGAGCGTCACCTCCGCCGCTGGCGCTGGTTCGAGGATGCCGAAATATTCGTCCACGAGGTCCGCGGTGTGGTTCGCATTGTCGGAGAGGTACCTGCTCCACACTCCCCCGCGATCGGGCATGTCGACTCGACGAAGGAAGGTCGGAATCACCTTGCGCAATTCGGTCAGCATCATGTCGGCGTACGTGCGCGACTCCGGCAATGGATTCGCCCGCATTCGTAGGAGGAGCGCTTCGTAGCCCTGTCCGGTTCCGTAGATGCCAACGTTCGACAATGACGCGGCTGGAAGGATGCCACGAACGGCGTCCAGTGCCTTGGCTCGCGTGGCTTGACGGTAGATGAAATCGGAGTCGTTCGCACCGCGCGGAACCGTTGCGCGCACGTGTGTGGTGACCATCTCGACGAGTTCGCTGTAGGTGTCGAACATGCGGTCCATGTCGCCGACGTACCGGGTGCCGAAGGGACCGCTCAGTACGTCCGGATCGCGGTAGTAGCGGTAGCGCCCGCCGAGTCTCGTGTCGTAGGAGATGTATCGAGTGCTCTGTTCGAGGTACGACATGAGACGACCCCACTCGAGGATCTTCGTGAGGAGGTTCGACGCCTGTTCGCAAGCCAGGTGGACTCCGCCGAGTTGTGCGACCGAATCGTCACCGTATTCGACGAAGATCTTCTCGTACAGCTCCTCGGCGCGCGCCACTCCCACGGTGGCATCGATGGTTTCGTCCCCCGTGAGATCGAGATCGTTGACGAACTCGTCGAGGAACAGTCGCCGCAAGCTCTTTGCGGTGCGACTGTACCGAGCAAAGAGCGCCCCCTTCACCGTTTCGGGAAGGTTGACGAGTGCGAAGACGGGGAGATCGAGGTTGGTGAAGTACCGTCGCAGGATGTCGGATTCCGCCGAAGTGAACTGTTCTGGAACGTACACCGACACGGATGCCGATACTACGAAAACGTGGCGACGTTTTAGAGCACCCCGTCCGGCACGGAGCCGCTTCCGAATGCCGCTCGCACGCCATCCTGCAATTCCTGGCGTGTCCACAGATCGATCACCGTCATGGCCATGATCTTGGCCCCATCGAGCACCGCCTTGTCGGCGGCCTTGGACGTGGTGTACTCGGCAAATTCGGGGGAATGGAGCGACACGCCGCGAGGCGACACCTGCAACATCGGGTGAATGGTCGGCGTGAGATAGCTGACGTTCCCCATGTCGGTGGAACCACCGCCCGTACCCGGAATGTATGCCGAGGTGAGTGGTCGACCGATGGCCGTCGAATTCTCGCTGTACGCATCGAGCAGTGGAACGTTGTCGACGATGTCGGCGTAGGCGTTGATTTCCCACCGGAGTTCGGCACGACAATCGGTGGCCACGGCCGACGATTCGAGACAGGCGGCTACGCGAGCCTTGAGCGGCTGGAGGGTCTCGATGGTGTCGGAACGCACGTACCAACTGGTTTCGGCCTCGCGTGGCACGATGTTGGGCTTCTCCCCTGCCTTGGTGAAGATGCCGTGAATTCGTTCCGTCGGCCGAATGTGCTGGCGAAGGGCGGCCACGTTCATGTAGCCGAGCACCGCGGCATCGAGTGCATTGCGACCGAGGTGGGGTGAGACCGCCGCGTGTGCAGCTTGACCGTGGTAACGAACGATCAACTGCTGTATGGCGATGGCATTCATTCGAGCCAGATCACGGTCGGCCGGGTGAACCATCATCGCGGCGGCAACGTTGCGAAAGGCTCCGGCGCGCGCCATCTCCACCTTGCCGCCACCGCCCTCCTCGGCGGGCGTGCCCATCAGGGTGAGGCGACCGCCCGCTGCCTCGGCCACGCTGGCGAGGGCCAAGCCCGCGCCGAGCCCCGCAGCGGCGATGACGTTGTGCCCGCAGGCGTGTCCGATCCCCGGAAGGGCGTCGTACTCACACAACACCGCAACATCCAGACCTCGAGTGCCCACTTTCGATTCGAACGCCGTGTCCAGACCGTACGCGCCCCGCGTGACCGGCACACCCGTCGCATCGATGGCTCGCGTCAACAGGTCGTGGGCAAAGTGCTCCTCGAAGTTCAATTCGGGCCGTGCGTGGATTGCGTGACTCACTTCAAGGAGATCGGAGGCGCGCTGTTCGATGTCGGCAATCACACGAGATTTGAGTTCGGCAATTTGGGCGGTGTCCATGGCCATTTCGTCAGGCTAGCCAAGTCGATGTCGGGCAGATCTACGCCGTATGTGCCGTTGGATCGGGCAGACACAGTGTCCACGCATTCGGAATGACCGTCACCCGCACGAAGGATGCGTCGCCAACGCGCACGCCGTCGAGCCACAGCGGTTCCGTGTTCGACTCATCGATCCATTGCACCTGCTTGGCACGTTCGATCGCCAGATTCGGATGCGGTAGGTGATCGCCGAGTCGGGCGCGGCGACGTATCGCAAGGTTCGTGCGCAGGGACACTTTGCCCTGGAATCGGAGGGCATCAACGAGGCCATCATTGGGGTGGGCGCGCGGCGCGACGTTAAAACTGCCGAGGAAACCTCCCGCAGTGACCCAAAATCGGGGTTTCCAATACCACCCCACCCGCACGCTGGAGACGACGTGACGAACGAGTGGGTCGCGATCGATCGCCAGTTCGAGGAGATCGCACGGCAACTGCAGACATGGCCGTCCAGGCTCGGGCGCGACGATCCGCCGTCGAGTGTTCGGTAATGCACCGGTGGCGCGCAACAAATCCCCGGACGTGAGAGCGATGAATCGCGCGCCGCCGCGAACGAGTTCGGCCGCTTCCCGCTCGCTCGAGGCCACGTGCATTTCCCGTGGGGCAGAATCGATCGCACCCCAGGGCAGACCCTTCGCGATCGTCACGTGGTACCTCCGATGGGCATCGTGCTGGCACTCAGTACCACTCCGCGCAGTATCCGTTCGATGGCCGACTCTGCCGAAGTTCGGGTGAGTCCGTCGGGTGCGTGTTGTGCAACTTGGCGCAGCAAATCGATGAGTTGTTTCATCGTTCGAACGAAATCGCCGGGTGTGGTGTCCTCACCGAGGACGTCCGCGAGTTCGGCTCCGCCCGCCCACGAAGCCACGGTCGCCACGTACCCTGCGTCGGGCGATCGGTGTGGTGCGATTCCAGCGGCGGCCTCCTCGCGTTGCAATCGCGAACTGAGGACTTCCACTTGTCGGAATCGGGAACGCAATTGGGTGGAGGGAAACGAGGGCTCGGGGGCAACCTCGGGACTGCGGTACTCGTAAACGAACACCGAGCACAGCGCCGCCAGTGAGGTGGGGTCGAGACCATCGAACAATTTCGTTGCGATGGCTTCGGAGACGAGCAGATCGGATTCGTGGAATACCCGCGCGAGCAGGACTCCCCGCTCGGTGAGTGACCAGCCGCTCACGTAATCCCACCGCTCGAGGAGCGACACGACGTCGTCGAATCGTCGACTGACCACCTCGGAATCCTTGTCGGCACGCGACTCCAGTTGCCGAAGATCTCGATCTATGCGGTCCGCCGATTTCGCGGCATTCAATTTGAACTTGAGGTTCGGATCATTGGCGCACGGATGGCCGGAGCGCGCACTCGGTGCCGGCTGTCGGGGCTTGTCGATCTTGAGTCTCATCAATCGATGCGCCAATTCTCGCAACACGCGGGGGTCGCTTTGATCGATGATCTCTCCCTTCCATGCCGTGGTTTTGGCACCGTCGATCGGGATTCGCGTTGCGGTGCGAACCGGCTGCACGAGTTCGTCTGCGGTGAGGGCCCGCAACGACCGGTTGCCGAACAAGACCTTCACCTTCACGCCCTTGGACCGAACCGAGGTGCTGAGCACCAAGCCGAGTTGATCATCGAACCATGCCACGTCCCCGGAATGCAGGGACATGAGGGACATTTCAATCTCGGTTCGATCCCGTTGACCGGGCTCGCGCACGAAGAGTCGTCGGTATTCGTCGATGTCACCGAATTCGCTTCGCGCCTGCGCACGCAGTCGATCACGCTCCTTCAGGCGCTTGGCAATGCGTGCCTGAACCTCCACGACGCCCTTGTTTGCCTGGTACTGGGCCAGCGACAGGTTCAACAAGTGGTGCGTTTCGTCCGGTGAATGGGTGCGGACGAGGTTGACGGCCATGTTGTAGGTGGTTCGGAAGGCCGATCCGAGTCGGAACGTGCGGCTCGCAGCGACCGCCGCAACCTGTTCGAACGAGACGAACGGATTCCAAACCACGATCGCATGTCCCACCGTGTCGATTCCGCGACGCCCCGCTCGACCGGTGAGTTGCGTGTACGCGGAGGCCTTGAGTATCTCGTGATGTTCACCGGTGAACTTCGACATTTTGTCGATGACGACGGCGCGTGCGGGCATGTTGATTCCCACCGCCAACGTCTCGGTGGCGAAAACTACCTTCACGAGTCCGCGGACGAAGAGTGCTTCGACGATCTCCTTGAACGTGGGAACCATTCCGGCGTGGTGGGCGGCGATTCCCGACTCGACTTGCGCACAGAACATCGTGAAGCCGAGGGCCGCCAGGTCATCGTCGCTCAGGGCTGTCGTTCGGGAGTCGACGATCTCGCGAATCTCCTCGCGTTCGATCTCGGTTGTAAGGCGCACGCCTGCCTTGTAGCAGGCGTTGACGGATTCGTCGCATTGATTTCGGCTGAAGATGAAGTAGATCGCCGGAAGCAGATCCTCCTCGCGCAACATGTCGACCATGTCGATGCGCGAGGGTGGAAACATTCGACTACGCGGGCGTCCACGACCCGCGCCACGTCGTCGCGACCCTACCTCCGCCGATTCGGCTCGGAGCACCTTCGGATTGGGTAACCCATCGACGAGGGTGTCGACTACCACGATGCGATCGGTCGTTTTGTCACCGTACGCGTACATGTTGTGGAGTTCGACGGGACGCTTTCCCTCGACGATGACGCGAGTCGGTCCGCGAACGGTCGACAGCCAATCACCGATCTCGTCGGCGTTGGACACCGTTGCCGACAGCGCGACGAGTCGAACCTCGGGATCCAGATGGATGATGACCTCCTCCCACACGGGACCGCGGTACTCGTCCTGCAGGAAGTGCACCTCATCGAGCACGACCACTCCGAGCGTGTCGAGCGAGGCCGAACGGGCGTAGATCATGTTGCGCAGGACTTCCGTCGTCATCACCATGAGGGGTGCGTCGACGTTGATTGCATTGTCCCCGGTCAGGAGCCCGACTCGTTGGTTGCCGTAGTGGGCGCAGAGGTCGTGATACTTCTGGTTGGAAAGCGCCTTGATCGGCGCGGTATAGAAGCCGCGCTTCCCGGAATCTATTGCCATCGCGAGGCCGTACTCGGCGATCACCGTCTTGCCCGAGCCGGTGGGAGCAGCAACGAGGACCGACTCCCCCGCATCCAACGCGTCGAAGGCCTGGACCTGGAACGTGTCGGGTGCGAACTCGTAGCGTGCGAGTCGTCGTTGCCGGTCGGTGTTCACGCGGCTGCCGTTTTGCGGCGGCGCCACAGCAGCAGTGCACCGATCGCCACGGCAATCAGGTACAACACGGTGAGCGGAACGCCGAGTGCCATCAGTGTGATCGGATCACCGCTTGGTGTGATGACGGCTGCCACCACGAAGATGATGACGATGGCGTACCTCCACTGGGTGATGAGCGTCCGTGGAGTGACGACCTCCACCAATTGCAGGAACACCAGGAGAACCGGTGAGAGGAATCCCACGCCGAAGGACAACATCATGAGGACCACCAGGTTGACGTACTTGTTGATCTGGTAGTTCTGCGTGACATCGGCACCCGACCAACCGATCAGGAACTCGAGCGCCCGATCGAGCGTCCAGTACGCGAGCCAGGCACCGACGGCGAACAACACGACCGACGAGATGATGAAAAAGTACGAGTAGCGCTTCTCGCGTTTCGTGAGTGCCGGTACGACGAATCGCCAAACGTTCC
>SXPW01000043.1 GCA_005793785.1 Actinomycetota bacterium
AGACATCCTCACCGACCTCGGGGGCGCTGTGAGTGGTGGCATCGGTCTGGCATCGTCGGCGAACCTCAACCCTGCACGTACCGGACCGTCGATGTTCGAACCCGTTCATGGTTCCGCCCCCGACATCGCGGGCAAGGGCGTGGCCAATCCGATTGCCGCGATTCTCTCGGCGGCACTGATGCTCGATCATCTCGGTGAGTCGCGTGCCGCTGACGCGATTCGCGTCGCGTGTGCGCTGCCGGCGTCGGGTTCGACGGTTGCCGTCGGCGACGAAATCTGTCGACGGCTCCACGGATAGCGTCAATACGACACGAACGAGGTCACGATGCCCATCACGACGACACCGAAGATCTGGATGAACGGTTCCCTCGTGGATTGGGCCGACGCCAAGGTGCACGTGCTCACCCATACCTTGCACTACGGCACGGGGGTCTTCGAGGGCATCCGGGCGTACGAAACCGCCGACGGTCCGGCCGTCTTCCGACTCACCGACCACATGGTGCGGCTGCACAACAGCGCCAAGATCATGGGTATGCCGATGCCGTATTCGGTGGAGGAACTGGTTCGCGCCACCAAGGAAACGGTGGCATCGACCGGACTTGCTTCCTGTTACGTTCGTCCGCTCGCGTACTACGGATACGGCGAGATGGGTCTCAACACATTGCCCTGCAAGGTGGACGTTGCCATCGCATGTTGGCCGTGGGGCGCATATCTCGGTGACGATGCGGTGGAGAAGGGTGTGCGGATGAAGATTTCGTCGTGGACGAGACACGATCACAACACCATGCCGCCCGCCGCCAAGACGGTGGGCAACTACGTGAACTCCTCGCTGGCGAAGGTGGAGGCGCTGAAGGCGGGCTACGACGAGGCGATCATGCTTGCACCGAGTGGTTTGGTTGCCGAGTGCACCGGCGAGAACATCTTCGTGGTGCGCAACGGCATCATCTTGACGCCACCACTCTCGGCGGGAGCCCTCGAAGGCATCACCCAGAACAGCGTCATGACGATCGCCCGCGACCTCGGCTACGACGTGCGGGTGGACAACATCGCGCGCAGTGACCTCTATGTAGCAGAGGAGATCTTCGCCTGCGGAACCGCAGCCGAGGTCGGATCGGTACGTTCCGTCGACGAACGTGACATTCCTTGCCCGGGTCCCAAGACTCGGGCGATTGCCGCGATGTATTCGCGCGCGGTTCGCGGTCAAGAAAAGAAGTACGCCCACTGGTGCGAACTGGCCAAGTAGTCATGCCGGCCCGCTTCGCATTGCCCGCCAACACCGTGGAGGTTTTCGATACCACGTTGCGCGACGGCATGCAGGTGGAGGGCGTGTCGGCGAGTGTCAACGACAAATTGCGGATTGCCGAACAACTCGATCATCTCGGTGTGCACTACATCGAGGGCGGCTGGCCGGGCGCCAATCCCAAGGACGAGGAGTTCTTTGCACGAGCCAAGCACGAATTGCAGTTGGGCACCTCGATGCTGGTGGCGTTCGGGAGCACTCGCCGCCCGTCGGGCAAGGTCGACGACGACGCAACCCTGCGCAACCTCGTCGGTGCCGGAACCACCGGCGTGTGCATCGTCGCCAAGGCCTGGGACTATCACGTCGAAACCGCGTTGCAGACCACCCTCGATGAAGGCGTGGCGATGGTCGCCGATTCCGTCAAGTATCTCGCGGGTCACGACCGACTCGTGATGGTCGACCTCGAGCACTTCTTCGACGGCTACAAGCACAATCCCGAGTTCTCACTGCGCGTGCTCGAGGCTGCCGCGGTGAACGGTGCATCGCATCTCGTATTGTGCGATACCAACGGCGGATCATTGCCGCACGAAGTGGAATCGATCGTTTCAGAGGTCGCCCGCCATGTGGGAAGCGACGTCGTCATCGGCATTCATTGTCACGATGACACCGGATGTGCGGTGGCGAATTCGCTCGCTGCAGTGCGGGCCGGCGCTCGTCACGTGCAGGGCACGCTCAACGGTCTCGGTGAGCGCACGGGCAACACCAACCTCACCACCATCATCCCCAACCTGCAGTTGAAGATGGGCTTCCAGTGCCTGCCCGAGGGTCGCTTGGAGCGTCTCACGGCGGTGAGCAACCACGTCGCAGAGGTGTTGAATCGTCCACTCAATCCGCAGGCTCCCTATGTGGGAACCTCGGCGTTCGCCCACAAGGCGGGTTTGCACGTGTCGGCAATCGCTCGCGCGAAGGACGCCTATGAACATGTGTCACCCGAGACGGTCGGCAACGGCACGCGGTTCCTCGTGTCCGAGATGGCGGGGCGCGCAACCATTGCGATGAAGGCCGAGGAACTCGGTTTGCAGGCCGACGGTGCGGTCCTTTCGTCGATCCTCGACGAGTTGAAGCGACTCGAGTTCGAGGGTTACCACTTCGAAGCCGCCGATGCGTCACTCGAATTGTTGATGCGCCGGGCCACGGGCTGGGAACAGGAGTTCTTCAACGTCGAATCGATGCGGGTGATCACCGACGAGTCGACGAATGGTTCGTTCACGACGGAGGCAACGGTCAAGGTCTGGACCGGCGATCATCGTGAGGTGCACACCGCCGAGGGCAATGGTCCGGTGAATGCCATCGACACGGCACTGCGCGCGTGCTTGGCCCGCAAGTTCCCGCAACTCTCGCGCGTGCATCTCACCGACTACAAGGTGCGCATCCTGGATTCGTCCTCCGCAACGGGTGCCGTCACCCGCGTGCTGATCGACGCCACCGACGGTGACCGCACCTGGACCACCATCGGTGTGTCGCCCAACATCATCGAAGCCTCCTGGCGGGCGCTCGAAGAGTCGATCGTCTACGGCTTGTTGCACCTCGCGTAATTCTGGAGAAAAGTGGTGTCGCCCACATCGCCGAGCAGCGAACACGACTCTGCCCGTGACGACTATCGCGAGCACATCGTCAAGGAGATTGCCGGAGCCGACGGTGATGTTGGCTATGCGATCGCCATCGGGTCACCATCGTGGCAGGAGTTCGAGCGGATTGGCCAACTCGAAGTCGCTCTCCTCACCCAATACGGACTTCTGGATTGCGGGCTGCTGGTTGATGTGGGCTGCGGCTCCGGTCGTTTGGCGGTGTCGCTTCCAATGTCGTTCAGTGGGCGATATGTCGGCACGGATATTTCTCAACCGTTGTTGGAACAAGCGTCGCGTTTGGTGAACGGCCCGAGCTTTCGTTTCGTTCATGTCAATGGACTTGCCATTCCGCTTGAAGACGGTTCCGCCGACATGATCTCGATGTTTTCGTTGTTGACCCACCTTCGCCACGAGGAGTCGTTTCTGTACTTGCGTGAGGCTGTTCGCGTACTTCGTTCAGGTGGACGAATCATCTTCTCGTTTTTGGATTTCTCCCAGGAGAGTCATTGGTCGATCTTCTCCGACACTGTTGCGGCGGTGGAGTCTCGCGTGCTCCACCACGTGAATCAGTTCATGTCTCGCGATGCCGTGTTGGCATGGGCGCGGATGCTCAACTGTGGAGTGATTGACATACACGATGGCCAGAGCCGGTTCATTCGGTGGGCGCAACCTGATGGCACGGTGTCTTGGGATTCCATCGGTCAGTCGGTGGCGGTGTTGGAAAAGCCGTAGGAGTTCTCGTGGCGTTGGAGGACCCTCCCGCTGAACAGTCATCGACTACGAGGGGCGAACACCTGTTCGCTATGGTGTGGGGGTGACTACCGACCTGCGTTCCCGTCTCGGCATGCCGGCGGTGCGCGCGCCGTTGCCCGTGGCGTGTGCGCTTTCCTCCTTGTTCGCCGATGGCGGACTGCCACGTGGGCGAACGGTGGCGTGCACCGGGGACGCGGCACTCAGTGCAGCACTGGCGTTGTCCGCGGCCGCCACTCGGGCGGGGTCGTGGTTGGCGGTGGTGGGTGTACCACAGTTGGGTGTCGGTGCCGCGCTCGAATCAGGTGTCGCCATCGAACGCCTCGTGCTTGCCCAGCCGCCAACGACCAGTCGCGAGTGGGTCACCACGGTCGCTGCGCTCGTCGAGGGATTCGAGGTGTTGGTCGTCGCTCCACCTGCATCACTCACCGAGCACGACGCCCGACGACTGCAGTCGCGCATCGTTGCTCGTCAATCGGTCTTGGTGGTGGTGCATGTTCCCGTGCCGCCGTCGGTGGTGGTCGGCAGCGGCGTCGGACACCGCACCGGCAGTGGCGCGTCGCGGGTGTTCAGCGCCGATCTCGACGTGCACGCCAACACGGAGTCGTGGTCGGGTATCGAACGAGGTGGTTCGCACATCACACAACGCACGGTGCACCTGCGCGTCGGGGGTCGGCGTGCGCCGTTGTCGCGCGAGGCAACGCTCGACTGGTCATGTCTGAACGACCAACCCGTGTCGTAGTCGTCCAGTTTCCGCACTGGTCGTCGTATGCCGCGGCGCGGGGATGCAGCGCGCGTAGCGCGTTCGAATCCATCGTGCGCGCGGTGGTGGTCCACGTGCCGTTGGTGGAGGTCACCGCGCCGGGCATCCTCGTGTTTGCCACGCGTGGTCCGTCGCGATACATGGGCGGCGACGAGCCGCTCGCAGCGGCGTTGCGCAACGCCATCGACCGTCAACTCGTGGTGGATTCCGGTGGCGCACCGGATGTCGCCTCCTCCACGCATGCGCGCTATGGCATCGGTATCGCCGACGGTCGCCTGGCGGCGGCGATCGCCGTTCGTCATTCCCTGCTGACGGGTGGGCCGTTCGTCGTTCCCGTCGGTGCGTCACGAACGTTTCTGTCCGACACGCCCGTGCAGGCGCTGGTGGAATGCGTGGATGTCATCGGTGCCGTGGGCGCCGGAGTTCCGGGTGCCGACGACGTGGCGTCGTATCGCGACGTCGTGTCGCTCCTGCAGCGGCTCGGGCTGTATCACTTCGGTGCCGTCGCTTCGTTGAGCGAGTCCGACCTCATCGGGCGACTCGGCGCGTTCGGGCGCGACGTGTTTCGGTTGGCGCACGGGTGGGATCGTCATCCACCGTTGGTCGCTCCGGCACCACCCGATCGGGTGTGTGTCCAGCGGTTCGATGCACCGGTCGAGTCGCGTGATGCGGTGTTGGCCACGGTCGACCGACTGGCCATCGGATTGGTGGAACATCTCTCCGCCCACGGTCTTGCCGTGGTTCGGTTGCATGCAGTCATCGAGTCCGATCATGGGGAGCGCAGCGAACGCATGTGGTACCGCGCCGACGGTTTGAGCGCGCAGGCAATCGTGGAGAGTGTTCGCTGGCAGCTCGACGCATGGATCCAGCACGAAGCACCCACCAGTGGGGTGGTGGGCGTTCGACTCGCACCCGAACAGGTGGTCAGCGATGCCGGTCGGCAGTCGTCGTTGTGGGGCGGGGTCCGTGATGGTGATCGTCATGCCCAGCGTGCGATTCGTCGCGTCACCGAGGTGCACGGCGCGGAGTCGGTGACGATTCCGACGTGGCGCGGTGGTCGTGATCCTGCGCGGTGGTTCGAGTTCGTGCGCAGCGACGCGGTCGATGTGGAGCGACGCCTCGCGCACGACACCACCATGCCGATGTCGTGGCGTGGATCGCTGCCGTCACCTGCGCCGTCGTTGGTGTTCGACACCGTCGACCACGCACCTGCTGCGGTGGAGATCATCGTGTGTGATGCCAACGATCGACCGTTGAGCGTCACCTCCCGTCACGCAATGAGCGGGGAACCAGCGTCGGTGCGGATCGGTGCGACTGTGCACGACGTGGTGGCGTGGGCGGGTCCGTGGCCGGTGGAGGAGCGTTGGTGGGATCCACGGCGGGCTCGTCGTGCCGTGCGACTGCAGTTGTTGGTGCGCGAACGCAACTCCACGGTGACGCGCGCAATCATCGCCGTTCTCGAACACCACACCTGGCGACTTGCTGCGTGGTACGCCTGATTCACGAGCACTACCGTGGGCGCCATGTCGGCACGTTCCGCGCGTGATGCCGAGGTCGTGGCGACGTTGTGTGCGCATTTTCGCGCGGTAACGCCGGTCGACGAACGCGAACGCGAATCGATCGAGGAGTTCCTCGCCGTCGTGCCGCAACTCGAGGAACCGTTCCACGAACATGCCGACACTCGACACGTGACTGCGTCGGCGTTGGTGGTGGGCCGGCGTGGTGTGGTGTTGCACCTGCACAAGCGGTTGGGATTGTGGTTGCAGCCGGGCGGACACATCGACGTCGGTGAACTGCCTGCGGACGCGGCACTCCGCGAATCCGAGGAGGAACTCGGTCTGGCCGTGGTGCATCCGCCCGACGGTCCGCTGCTCATCCATCTCGACGTGCATCCGGGTCCGCGTGGTCACCGGCACTTCGATGTTCGTTATCTCGTGTTGGCCGGCGATGACGATCCGCAGCCCGGCGTCGATGAAAGTCCGCATGCGCGCTGGTTCACGCCCGACGAGGCGTACGACATCGCCGATGCAGGGGTGCGGGGCGGGTTGACGGTAGCCCTACGAACATATGTTCGCTATCGTGAGTGAGTGTCGCCGACCGTTGACTATGCCGAGTTGCACTGCCGCTCGCAGTTCTCGTTCCTGCACGGGGCATCGTCACCCGAGCGTCTCGTGGAGGTGGCCCGCCAACTCGGGTTGAGCGCCCTGGCGCTCACCGACCGGCACGGTCTGTATGGCGTCGTGCGGTTCGCACAAGCGGCACGCGAGTCGGGCGTGCGCACCGTGTTCGGCGCCGAGGTGTCGTGTGCAGCCGGTGACGTGGTGCTCATCGCCGACGGCCCGTCGGGATACGTCGCGTTGTCCCAGGCGCTCACCGACGGTCAGATGCGCGGCACCAAGTCGCGACCGGTGTTCGATACCGCCTCCCTTGCCGAACGAGTACGCGACCGGTGTTTCGTCCTCACCGGTGCCAGCGAAGGACCACTCACGCGCGCGTTGCACGCCGACGGCCCGCGTGCCGCGCAACGGTCCCTCGAGTCGTTGGTGGATGCGTTCGGTCGCGATCGTGTGCTCGTCGAAGTGTGGAATCACGGCGATCCACTCGACGTGTGGCGCAACGATGCACTGGTCAACGTTGCGGCCGCTTGCGGTGTGGAGTCGGTGGCCACCAACGACGTCTCGTACGCCGTACCCGGCGACCACGTGGTGGCGTGCGCACTGGCCGCGGTTCGTCATCGCTGCAGTTTGGACGAACTCGATCCGCACCTGCCACCTGCAGCCACCGCGTGTTTGCGCAGCGGGTCGGAGCAGGAACGGCGCTTTGCCCGCTATCCGGGTGTGATCGAACGTGCCGTGCACGTTGCTCGCGCGGCAGCCTTCGATCTTTCGCTCATCGCTCCGCGACTACCGCCGTACCCGTGCCCCGACGGGCTGAGCGAAATCCAGTTCCTGCGCCGACTGGTGGAGGAGGGCGGTCGCAAACGGTACGGCGAGCGTCCGTTGGGTGCGCACGAGGATTTGTCGCTGCGATCACGGGCGTGGCGCACCATCGACCACGAACTGGCGGTGATCGAGCGGTTGGGTTTCGCCGGTTACTTCCTCGTCGTGTGGGACATCGTGCAGTTCTGCGAGCGCAACGACATCCTGTGCCAGGGTCGGGGGAGCGCCGCCAATAGTGCGGTGTGTTTCTCGCTCGGTATCACCAAGGCCGATGCGGTCTCGCTCGGATTGCTGTTCGAGCGGTTCTTGTCCACCGAGCGTGATGGTCCGCCCGACATCGATCTCGACATCGAGAGCGATCGTCGCGAGGCTGTCATCCAGTACGTGTACGAGCGCTACGGTCGCATGCGCGCCGCACAAGTCGCCAACGTGATCACGTATCGCGCCCGCTCGGCGGTACGCGACATGGCGCGCGCACTCGGATACTCGGGTGCCCAGCAGGACGCGTTCAGTCGCCGGTTCGACTCGTGGAGTTCGATCAAGGGTCAGCACGAGGTGAGCGTGCCCGACCTCGTCGTGGACCTGGCGGGTCGGGTGCAGGATGCCCCGCGACACCTGGGCATCCACTCCGGTGGCATGGTGATTTGCGATCGTCCCGTCAGCGAGGTGTGTCCGGTGGAGTGGGCGACGATGCCCGGCCGCAGCGTGTTGCAGTGGGACAAGGACGATTGCGCGGCGATCAATCTCGTGAAGTTCGATCTGCTGGGGCTGGGCATGTTGTCGGCGTTGCACCGTGCCACCGACTTCATCGCCGAGTTCCGTGGGCGAAGCATCGACCTGGCCGACATCCCGCAGGAGGACGACGTGTATGCCATGTTGTGTCGCGCCGACAGCGTCGGGGTGTTCCAGGTGGAGTCGCGCGCCCAGATGTCCACCTTGCCGCGCCTGAAGCCACGACGGTTTTACGACCTCGTGGTGGAAGTGGCGCTCATTCGTCCCGGGCCCATCCAGGGCGGTTCGGTGCATCCGTACATCCGTCGTCGCAACGGCCTCGAACCCGTCACGTACTTGCACCCACTGCTGGAGAACAGTCTCGGCAAGACGCTCGGTGTGCCGTTGTTCCAGGAACAACTCATGCAGATGGCGATCGACGTCGCCGGTTTCACTCCCACGCAGGCCGACGAACTTCGTCAAGCAATGGGATCCAAGCGATCGCGTGCACGCATGGCGCGGTTGCGCGACCGTTTGTACGACGGCATGGCTCAACGCGGTATCACCGGGGCGATTGCCGACGAAATCTACGAAAAGATGGAGGCGTTCTCCAGTTACGGCTTTCCCGAGAGCCATTCGGTGAGTTTCGCCTACCTGGTGTATTCCTCGGCGTGGATCAAATTGCACGAGCCGGCGATCTTCTGCGCTGCGCTACTCAACTCCCAGCCGATGGGATTCTGGTCGCCGCACACGCTGGTGCAGGACGCACGTCGGCACGGTGTGGTGGTGCGCACACCCGACATCAATGCGTCGCGTGCGAATGCGTGGCTGGAGATCGACCCGCAATCCACCGGCGGACTGTCCGTGCGTCTCGGTGTCGGCTCGGTACGTGGCATCGGCACTGAACTCGCCGCGCGCATCGAGGCGGCGCGGCCGTTCGTCGATATCGAGGATCTCGTACGACGCGTACCAGGCCTGTCGGTGAAGCAACTCGAGGCACTCGCCACCGCCGGCGTGTTCGGTGAGTCGTTCGACGTGTCGCGACGAACGGCACTGTGGAATGCGGGCGCACTGGTGGAATCGTCGCCCGATCGACTGCGCGGTACCGCCTCGGTGTCGACACCGCATCTGCCCGGCATGCAACCGGTGGAGGAGGCGGTGGCGGATTTGTGGTCGACCGGGGTCTCGCCCGACGGCCATCCGACCGTGTTCCTGCGCGAGTCGTTGCGTGAACTGGGCGTCTTGACTGCAACGGAACTCAACGACATCGCACCACGCGAACCGGAACGACGCGTCCTCGTGGCCGGCGTCGTGACGCATCGTCAGCGTCCGATGACCGCCAAGGGCACCACGTTCTTCAGCCTCGAGGACGAAACGGGGCTCTTGAACGTGTTGTGTTCACGCGGGTGTTGGGCTCGCCACGCCGAGGTCCTGCGACGATCGAGTGCGTTGCTGGTGCGCGGTCGACTGCAGTACGCCGAGGGCGTGGTGAACGTGATCGGTGAACAGTTCACCGAGTTGCGCGTACCGATTCGCATGGCGGCACGCGACTTCCGCTGACGACCGCTAGTCGCTCGGGGTGTCGTTGAGTCCGTCGTTGAACACCCGGTAGGTGTCGTAGATGTCCTTGCACTTGCTGCACAACGGCAACTGTTTCGGGTCACGCGACGGAATCCATCGGTGTCCACACAGTGCCTCCAACGGAGTCCCATCGATGCGCGCCTGCAAGACCTTGGCCGCCGCCGATTCGTCGCCGTCGGTCTTCACGATGTGCGCACACTCGGGATCGCCGGTTTGTGGCGAGCGATCGAGCAACGTCTCGGTCGATCCAGCGGGCGTTGAATTCGCGGCTGCGAAGATCAGCGGTGACGACTGCTGCACGATCGACCTCAACCGGCCACGAAGGCCACGGCGATCGCCACGCACGCCGCACTCGTCACCACCGGCACGATGATGCCGGCCCACGCGGGAACCCGCCACGATCGGGGTGCCAGCGAGAGTGCGCCGACGAACGCGCCGATTGCAGCGCCACCGAAGTGTCCGCCTACCGACACCCCGGGTACCGCCAGGGTGAAGAGCACGTTGATCACGAACGTGACGCCGAGTCCGGTGCGCAACGGATTGACGCCACGCTGGCCGACGCCGACCACGCTCGCCGCCATGAGTCCGAACACCGCGCCGGATGCACCGCCCGTCGCCGCGTCGGGTGACAACAACAATGCGCCGACCGAACCGCCGAGGAGCGCGGCGAAGTACAGGAGGGAGAACCGCAGCGAGCCGATGACCGGTTCGATGAGTCGGCCCAGTTGGTACAAGAGCAGCATGTTGAAGCCCACGTGGATGACGCCGAAGTGGACGAAACCGCACGACACCAGTCGGTACCACTCGCCGCGTTCGAGGAAGATTCGCGAGATGACGAAGTCCCCCGTGCGATCGGTGGACGTGGTCCCGAGGACGTCGGAACCGACCGCGCCGAGCGTCATCCAGATGAAGAGTCCGACGTTGATGGCGATCAACGCATTGCTCACGACGAACGGGGGAGTCGAGGTGAACCGCCGGTTGGGTCGACGGAACTCGAACGGCACGCGGCGCTCGCGTGGAGAACTCGAATCCGGCGGTAGTGGAGGCGGGAGTTGTGGTGGCGGCAGGTTCAACGCGGTGCTGCTTCGGCGCGTTCGCGGTTGGCGAGGTACCAATCCACCGTGGCACGAAGTCCTGCTTCGAACGTCGTGAGCGCGTGCCAGCCGAGTGCGGTTTCGGCCCGCGAGGCGTCAACCCGTCGACGCGGTTGGCCGTCGGGCTTGGTGGAGTCCCATACGAGATCGCCCGTGAAACCGACGATGCGCGCGATGGTTTCGGCGGTCTCGCGGATGGTGATCTCGCGATTGTTGCCGAGGTTCAGCGGCTCGACGTCGTCGTGGAGTTCGCCAGCCAGCACGATTGCGGCCGCTGCATCGCCGACGAAGAGATAGTCACGACTCGCCGCACCCGTTCCCCACACGTGGACCTTGTCGACGTTCTTCTCCTTGGCTTCCACGCACTTCTTGATGAGCGCGGGAATCACGTGCGACACCGAGTCGTGGAACTTGTCGCCGGGCCCATAGAGGTTGGTGGGAATCACGAAGGCGAAGCGCTGGCCGTACTGTTGCCGGTTCACTTGCGCGTGGACGAGCAGGGCCTTCTTGGCGATGCCGTACGGGGCGTTCGTCTCCTCGGGATAGCCGTCCCAAATGGACTCCTCGCGAAACGGCACCGGCGTGAACTTCGGGTAACTGCACACGGTGCCCAGCACCACCGTTTTTTCGACGCCGACTTCTCGCGCGGCTTCGATGACGTTGATGCCCATCTGCAGGTTGTCGAGGAACAACGGTGCGGGTTCGGCCTGGTTGTAACCGATGCCGCCGACCCGCGCCGCCAGATGGATGACGTGGCTCGGGCGATGTTCGGTGAACAGCGAGTGGGCGACTCCGGGCCGCGTGAGGTCGTGTTCGGCGTGGCGTGGCGAGACCACCGTCGCACCGGCGGCGAGCAATCGTTGCACCACGTGGCTGCCGAGGAAGCCGGCACCACCGGTGACGACGACCGATCGGTTGCGCCAGTACGCCGGATTCGTGTGCGGAACGTTCACGGTGCAATCAGGCTATTCGCAAGCGTGTCGCCCGTGCACCGACAGAATGGAGGCAATGAGTCGCGTGCGCGTGGCGCTCACCGTGGAACAGTGCTGGCGCGAGTCTCCGGGTGGCACGGCGATCGCCGCCGTCGAACTCGGGCGGGTCTTGGCGACCCGCGACGATGTGTCGGTCGTCGGAGTCGCCGGTCGCCACCGTCGCGATGCAACCGCTGGTTACGCACCCTCCGTGGCGATGGCATACCTGCCGATTGCCGGGCCGTTCCTCGTCGAGTCGTCGCTGCGATTCGGGTGGCCCCGCGTCGAGCAGGCGACGGGACCCATCGACGTGCTCCACGCCACGAGCATCATCCCGTTCGCCGCTGCTGCGAACGTGCCGCTCGTGGTCACCGTGCACGATCTCGCGTTCCTGCACCACCCGCAGTACTTCACCGCTCGGGGTCGCAGCGTGTTCGCTCGGTCGCTCGACATCGTGCGACGACGCGCCGCGTTGGTGTTGTGTTCCTCCCGCACGACGTTGGACGACTGCCTTGCCAATCGATTCGATCCTGAGCGACTTCGTCTCGTGCCGCTCGGTGTACGGGCAAGAACCGCGACGAGGCAGGACGTGGTCGAGGCGCGTTCCCGTCTCGGTCTGCCGACCGAATTCCTGTTGTTCGTGGGCACGCTCGAACCGCGCAAGAACCTCCCGAGACTCCTGCAGGCCCATGCCCGTCTCGGAGATGCCGTGCCGCCGCTCGTCATCGTTGGCGCCGCGGGATGGGCGAACGACTCGCTCGCGCCACTCCTTGCCGAGGCGAAGAATGTCGTCGTCGTGGGACACGTGGCGGATGAAGATCTCCCGGCTTTGTATGCCGGTGCGAGCGCAATGTGTTATCCGTCGTTGATGGAAGGTTTCGGATTGCCGATTCTCGAGGCGATGTCGCACGGTACCGCGGTGGTGACGAGCTCGGGTACGTCCACGGAGGAAGTGGCGGGCGGTGCGGCGGTGCTGGTCGATCCGCTCGATGTCGATTCCATCGCCGACGGCATCCGCGAGGCGCTCGCGCGCCGTCACGAACTCTCCCAACTCGGCATCGAACGCGCCAAGGGTGCCACCTGGGAGGCCACTGCCGACGTGGTGGTGCGTTCGTATCGAGATGCCTTGCGCATGGGGGCACGATGACGCGTATCGCCGTGAACATGCTGTGGTGCGTGTCCGGTGCCGTCGGTGGCTCGGAGCAGTATCTGGTGCGCCAGTTGATTGGTCTTCGGGAGGCCACGAACGACGAATTCGACGTCGACGTCTTTGCACCCCACGGTTTCTCTCGCGCGCAACCGGAGTTGGCCGGAGTAGTCACACTGCACGAGTCGTCGTCGACCGAGCGCGTGCGTCCGCTGCGCGTGCTGCGGGAGGCCACGTGGTTCACGAGTCGGGCCAGCGGCGCGAGCGTCGTTCATCATGGTGGCGGTACGGTGCCGCCACGCAGTCCGTCGCCGGTGGTCCTCACCGTCCATGATCTGCAGTATCTGGTGTATCCGCAGTACTTCTCGCGCACGAAGCTCCGATACCTCACCAACCGCCTGCCTGCATCGGTACGTCGCGCTGAGCGTGTAGTGGTGCCGAGTGACTACGTGAAGTCGACGGTCGTTGATCGCCTCGGCGTGAGCGAAGAAGCGGTGTCGGTAGTTCGCCACGGCATCGAGCCGAATCTCGGTGTGGGCCGCACGGCGGAACGCGACTTGCGAGATCGCTTCGGAATCCGCGCGAAACACGTGGTGTCCTACCCGGCGGTGACGCATCCGCACAAGAACCACCGGTTCTTGCTCGACCTCCTGGCCGGTCCCCTCCGTGATCTCGACGTGCAACTGGTGTGTGCGGGAGGGGAAGGTCGGGCGCATCGTTTTCTCGAACGGTCGATTGCCACACTCGGTCTCGGCGACCGGGTGAAATTGGTGGGTCGTCTCGGCGACCGCGATCGCGACGGACTGTTGGCGATGAGCGCCGCTTTGATGTTTCCGAGTTCCTACGAGGGTTTCGGTGCGCCGGTGATCGAAGCGATGGCCCTCGGCACTCCGGTGATTGCGTCGAACTGCACGGCACTCCCCGGCGTGGTGGCCGACGCCGGCTACAGCCTTCCGCTCGACGCCGACCTCTGGTCGCAAGCACTTCGCGATGTGATCGCACGTCGGGACGAATGGCGCACGCTCGGACTCGCACGCGCCACGGTGTTTCGAACCCTGGACTCGGGGCACGATCTTGCGGCCGCGTATCGACGCGTTCTCGGAGGCTCACGATGACCCGGCGTCGACTCATCGTCGTGTGTCCGCACTTCGCCCCCGACATCGCGCCGACGGGCAGGGTGATGACGAGCATCGTCGCCGAATGGGCGGCGTTCGGGCACGAGATTCACGTGGTGACGTCGTTGCCGTGGTACCGGGAACATCGGGTGGAGGAGGGTTGGACAGGTCGGCTCGTTCGTCGGGAGACGACCTCGTGGGGATCGATCACCCGAATTGCGCCGTTTGCCGCCGAGTCGAAATCCAACCTCCTTGCTCGGGCGTTCGGATTCGTTGCATTCAGCGTCCTTGCCGGCTGGTGTGCGACGCGAGTCGGGTCCCGTTCGTCACGCGACGGTCGGATCGATGCCGTGGTCGCGATGTCGCCGCCACTGACGCTCGGCACCGTCGGCTGGTTCGTCGCTCGTCGTCGGCGGACCCGACTCATCTTCAACGTGCAGGACGTGTTTCCGGACGCGGTCGTCAAGACGGGTGCGATGCGGAATCGGGCCGTGATCGCGATCGCCGCGTGGTTGGAGCGATTCACCTACCGGAAATCCGACGCCGTCGTCGTATTGTCCGACGACCTTCGGCGCAACGTCTGCGCGAAGGTTCCGCAGCGGTTCGCCGGTCGGGTGCACGTCATCGAGAACTTCGTCGACACGGCGGGCATCGTGCCGCGTGATCGGATGACTCCGTACCGGGCCGAGCTCGGAATCGGGGACGAAGTCGTCGTGATGTACGCAGGCAACGTCGGATATTCCCAGTCGCTCGGGATGCTGCTCGAGTTTGCGCGACGATCACCCAGGGTGACCGTGCTCATCAACGGCGCCGGCGTCGCACTCGAATCACTCCGCCTTGCGTCGCGCGACATTCCGAACGTGCGATTCGGCGCGTATCAACCCGAGGACCGGCTCGCGGAAGTCCTCGCCACCGGAGACGTGCACGTGGTGTCGCTGCGCGCCGGACTGGCCGCGGTCAGCGTGCCGTCGAAGATCTATTCGATTCTTGCCGCAGGTCGACCCGTCGTTGCTGCGGTGGATCCCCATTCGGAGATCGAACGACTCGTCGTGCGTGCCGGCGCGGGAACGAGTGTTGCGCCGGACGACGCCGACGCTCTCTGTAACGCGCTCGGACGCCTCGTCGACGACCCGGCTCGACGTTCGGCGTTGGGGTTGCAAGGTCGTGCGTACGTGGAGCGGCATCCGACCGCTCGCGACGTCGCGGAATCGTACGTTGGACTGCTGCCCGATAGCCTGACCAACTCGTGACGTCGTCCGCCAAGAAAATCGCCCGTCTTGCCGAGAAGAGCAAGACTCGTTCGCCCCGTGGCGTGCGCCTGCGCGGCGGCTCGCTATTTCCTACGGTCATCATCGTGGTCTTGGCGCTCGGGGCTGCTCTCATCGCGTACGCACGGCAGTCGCTCGAACAACGTACGGCCTCCGACATCACCAACGCCACGTACTACCTGTCGTTCGGCGTGTACGCCTGTGATCAGTGGGTCACCCTGCCCGATACTCCGGTACTCACCGACCTCGCCGAACTGCAGGAGGGCGCGGCTCTCGTCAGCGGCAAGCCGGGAGTCGTGGAGTGGCAGCCACAAGTGTTGAGCGGTCAGCGACGCGCCAAGTTGTCGGCGGTGCTCGACCTGTATTCCATCGAGGTTTCCGGCACCGAGCTCTCGTTTCCGTCCTCGATCAACGGCGGAGCAACCTTGACCGAGGGCGACGACGCCTGCGACGGCAAGGGCGGCACGCTGTCGGTCGCCACGTGGGACACTCTCGGTACCGATTCGTCGAAGAAGACGTCGATTGCCGAACTGGGTTCGGTACGACTCGCCAATGATGGTCTTGCGGTCGCGCTCGTCTTTGCTCCGGACGATGTCGACGTCGAGCAACCGCCGTCCGCCACGGAAGTCGCCCTGCTCGTCGAGTCGGGCGAGTAAGCCGCTCGCGGCATGTTCGCCGTCGTACTGGTCGGCGGTTTCGGTACCCGACTTCGTCCGCTGACGAACGAAATCCCCAAGCCCCTCCTGCCGCTCGGGCAGCGCACGATTCTGGAGTGGCTGATGGTCCACTTGGCTCGTGGCGGCGTGACCGATGTGGTGCTCGCCCTCGGATTCAAGCCGCAACCATTCCTCGAGCGGTTCCCCGATGCACGATGTGCCGGGGTGCGGCTTCACTACGCCATCGAATCGTCGCCGCTCGATACCGCGGGTGCCATCGGATTTGCGGCGCGAAGCGTCGGTCTCGATTCGGGCCGTGAGGCGTTCGTCGTGGCCAACGGCGACATCGTGACCGATCTTTCGATTGCCCACCTCGTCGCCGAACATGCGATCAATGCACGGCAGGGAGCGCTCGCCACCATTCATCTGACGCCGGTTGACGATCCCTCGCAGTTCGGTGTCGTGGAGTTCGACCAACCCGTCGAAGCGACGGGACGACGAGTGGTTCGCGGTTTCGTGGAGAAGCCCGCACCGGGTACGACGATGAGCCGACACGTGAATGCCGGTACGTACGTGATGCAACCCGAGTTGCTTCGTCGTCTCCCCGGTGACGCGCCACTCTCCGTCGAGCGGGTGACGTTCCCCGAGTTGGCGAAGGACCATGCATTGTTCGCGCATCCCACCGCCGACTACTGGTTGGATGCGGGTCGTCCCGAAACCTACGTTCGCGCGAACCTTGATCTCGTTTCGGGTGTTCGTCATGATCGTGAAGATGCGGTGCATCGCTCGGCTCGCATCGACGCGACGGCACGCGTGACCAACTCCGTGGTCGGCGCCGGTGCGACGGTGGGACCAGGTGCAACCGTGTCCGATTCGGTCGTCTTCGCCGGCTCGAACATCGGCGCCGACGCTCGCGTACGCAACAGTGCGATCCTCGGCGACGTCCACGAGGGTGCAGAGGTGCAGGACGCACTCGTCGGACCCGACGGCGTCTAGCGGAAGAGATCCTCCTGCGGCGGACGCACGAGTTCCCGTACCGACGACTCCCGCAACCACGCAGCGTCCACTCCACGCACGACGGCGACCGGGATTCCCGACGACTTGCCCATGACGAGTTCGGCGGCGCTGGCGAGCTCGTCGGCAACGGCCACCTCGGTCACTTGCATGACCCGACCCAATGCATCCGGCGTGCCACGCAAATCGACCACGCCGGCGATTCCTGCAACACCGATCGCAACGTCGGTCAATCCCTTTCGCCAAGCGCGACCGAAGGTGTCGCTGACGATGACGCCGACCTCGACCCCGAGTCGTGCCCGAATGATGTCGCGGATGCGTCGCGCCGAGCGATCGGAGTCCTTCGGTAGGAGTGCGGCTTGACCACGCTCGACGTTGGAGAGGTCCACGCCGCTGTTGGCGCAGACGAAACCGTGGGTCGTTTCCGTGATGATGAGGTCGCCGCGTCGTCGCACGATGCGAACGGCCTCTTCCTCCACGAGACGCTTGTGACTCACGGGATCGGAGGCGTCGATCGCGACGAGTCGACCTTCGGCCTTGCTGACGATCTTCTGCGTGACGACGAGGACGTCACCGTCGACGAGTGGCCCGTTGGGTTCACCACTGCATGCTTCGGCGATGATTTCCCCGAGTTGGTCGTCGGGCCGAATCTCGGGGATGCCGGTCACGCCCCAAGCAGCAAGACGGTTCGTCATCGACGTTCCGATGTGATGGGTACCGTACCGACGACGGTTTCCGCCAGGGTTCGTGCGACATCGGGTGATTTCATGATCGTGTTCGTGACGATACAGCGCATGCCGAGTGCTTCGATTTCGTCGTGCAGTTCGGCGTCCACGGAGTCGACGACGAGGGTGCCACAGATCGACTGGTACATCCGCGCCACGCCGAGCGCACTCGATTCGTGACCGAGTTCTCGCAGCATTCGGTCGGCCGGGCCCTTCAATGCGGCGCCGCCGACGATCGGCGAAATTGCGACGACGGTGTCGCGACGCGCCGAGAGCGTGGCGTCCACGTCGCGTAGGGCACGAATCGGCGCGATGGAGACCAGGGGATTCGACGGTGCAATCACGACATGGCTCGCGGCCGCGAGTTCGGTCAGCCCGAGTGGTTCGGCGGATTCGGCACCCGAGAACGTCACGTTTCTCACGGCAACCGCATGTCGGAGTCGCACGAAGTACTCCTGGAACGAAACGACGTCGCCGGATTGATACTCGTGACCGTCGGTGGTGGTGACCGACTCGGCGAGCGTCACCCGAGTTTCCACGGTCTGGTCGGACATCGGCTGGATTCGGTACGGCACCTGCCACGCGCGGGCCAACTCGGCGCTCACCTCGCTCAGTGACGCACCTTCACGCAACCGTGCAGCGCGGTAGAGGTGTGTCGCGAGGTCGCGATCGCCGAGGTTGAACCAGTCGTTCGGTGCGGTCGAACTCTCGGGTCGTGTGGCTCGATAGCGGGAGAGCGACTCCATCGTCCGCCATGTCTCGTCGCGCAGACCCCACCCACGATCCGGATCGATCGCGTCGGACAACGTGTAGATCACCGTGTCGATGTCGGGTGAGACGTGCACTCCATTGACGACGGTGTCGTCGCCGGTGTTGACGATGGCGAGTACGTCGGCGTGCGGACGCGCGGAGTGCAATGCGCGCAAGAATCGGGCCGCTCCGACTCCACCCGCCAACACCACGATGTCGGGTGTCGCCGTCACGTCATTGAGCGTATGAGTAGCCTTCATCTGGTGCCACGCGCCCTCATCACCGGAATCACCGGGCAGGACGGGCAGCACCTCGCAGAGTTCCTCCACGAGAAGAGCTACGAGGTCTTCGGTCTTATGAAGGGTCAGAACAACCCCAAGGCGGAGACACTGCTCGCCGAGTTTCCGTTCATTCGCCTGGTCAACGGCGATCTCACCGATTTCTCCAGTCTCGTTGCGGCACTGCGCGTCGTGGAACCCAACGAGGTCTACAACCTCGGCGCGATCTCCTTCGTGGCGATGTCGTTCAACCAGGCGGAGCTCACCTCCAACGTCACCGGTCTTGGTGTGCTGCGCATGCTCGAAGCGATTCGCCTCGTCGGCGGCGCCAAGGACAATCCGATCCGTTTCTATCAGGCGTCATCGTCGGAGATGTACGGCCAAGTGCGCGAGATTCCCCAGAACGAACTCACTGCCTTCCACCCCCGCTCGCCGTACGGCGTGGCCAAGGTGTTCGGTCACCACATGACGGTCAACTATCGCGAGTCGTACGGACTCCACGCATCGTCGGGAATCCTCTTCAATCACGAGGGTCCGCGTCGCGGTTACGAATTCGTCACCCGCAAGATCAGCCATTCCGTCGCGCGCATCAAGTTGGGATTGGAAGACAAGTTGCTCCTCGGCAATCTCGCTGCCAAGCGCGACTGGGGCTACGCCGGCGATCATGTGAAGGCGATGTGGCTCATGCTGCAGCAGGACCAGCCCGATGACTACGTCATCGCCACCGGCGAAACGCACGAAATCACCGAATTCCTCCAACTCGCGTTCGAGTGCGCGGGACTCGGTGACTGGAAGAAGTACGTCGGAATCGACAAGCAGTACTTCCGACCCGCCGAGGTCGACTTGCTCGTGGGTGATGCCTCGAAGGCCGAACGGAAACTCGGTTGGAAGCGCGAGGTCGACTTTCCGTCACTCGTCGAGATGATGGTGCGTCACGACCTCGATCTCGAGGCCAAGCGCGCAAAGTAACTGCGCAGCGCCGAGGCGAAGATTGCAAATGCCACGAGTGAACTGGCGATGAGGGCCAATTCGACGCGCAGGAACAAGGCGTCGCTCGACCACACGGCAACGACGACGAAGGCGCCGAAGCTCGCCACCCATCCGACGGCGACCAGCACGTGCCCCGACATCGCCAGCACGGATTGGGCGCACGCCTGGGCCAGCATGTACACCGCACTCGCGAATGCGAGCAGGGTGATCGTGCGACGGTCGATGCCGCCTTCGTAGACGAGTTCGAGCGCCCACGGACCGGCGAGGAACGCACCGACCACACCCACCACACCGACACCACCGACCAGGACGAACAACTTGCGCAACACGTCCCGAAATTCGTGCGAGTCTCCGAGTGCCGCGAGTTTCGCCAACCGCGGCAACATCGCAGCCTGCACCGCCTGGAACAGAAACAGTGGAACCCGCGCGAGCAGAACCGCGTTGGCGAATCGCGTCACCAATTCCGGAGCGGTACCGTCGCCGAGCAGGTCCACCGTGAGTGGTCCGGCGTTGATCAAGGCCCCGGAACACAAGGTTCCAAGCAGCAACCAGCCGAGGTTCGGTGCCAGTTCCCCCCACGAGGCAGGCGACCCCGTTTCGGTGCGGAGTCTCCCCGAGGCGAACGCCGCGAGTGCGATGAGGAGCGGGACGACCGCCACCATGAGTGCGTACGGTCCGACCCGATCGAGTCCGATGCCGAGGAACACCGCACATGCCACCACCCGGAGCAGTCCGTCGAGTGCGATCATCGTGCTGTACACCCGGAAGTGCCCGAGACCCGAACAGATGCCTCTCGCGATGTGGAACGGTGCGTAGCCGACGAGTGCCACGGCGAGTGCGACGGTGACCACGGCCGAGCCTTCGAAGAGGTCGCTCGTCAATCGATTCCGCCCGATGAGCACGGCGACGGCGAGTGCGACCGTGATGACTGCTGCAACGGGGGCGACCTTGTGGACCACGGGACGAACGCCGTCACCGAGGGCCCGCCGATGTGCGACTGCTCGGCTGACCTCCTGTTCGAGCGGGAGGAAGAATCCCGGAACGAGGGCGAACATCACGAACCACAGCGAGACGATCGGCTTGAAGCCGTCCTGGCCGAGCGCCTCCTGGCCGAGTCGAAAAAAGACGTAGATCGACAGTCCACCGATGAGGAGTCCGGTGCCGATGGTGAGGCTGCCGCTCGGCAGTGCCGTGCGCAAACCGGTGGATGGATCAACCGCTCCCGATGTGGAAATTCCTCCGTCGGAAGCTGATCTCGTCACGAGTGCCAAGCGAGCCGAGGCTACTTGCCCCGCCGCCTTGGCCGTCATGACGCGCGTTGCGCGTCATGACGGCGATGAATCGTTAGGCGACGTTCGTGGTGTCGCTGGTGGCGACGTTCTTGCGACGCTCGACGACGTTGCGCACCTTCGCGGTGGCCTCGTCGATCACACGCTGGGCCGTTGCCTGGGCTTCGTCACGCACGCGGGGGACCATGTCGTTGACTTGCTCCTGCAACTTGTTCACGCGCTGTTGCACGTCGTAGCGACGGGCACTCACGCGCTGAGCGGCAATGACACCGACACCGACGGCAACGTACGCAACATCACGCGCAATTTTTGCGGCGGGCGCGAGATTCTTGCGGAGGTCGACGTTGGTGAGGTCGAGGGACTTGAGTGGATTGGTGAGTTGAAGTTTTGGCATGACTTCACCGTACCGACGAGTGCTAACTTTTGCAAGCACGACGGATATCTTCGTATGTGGCATGCGTCATCGGTAGGCTGACGGGGTCGTGACGACCCCGCAAGAGGAGCGCCCGACCGAGGTCGCCCCGCCCGTGGTGGCGGTATTGGTCGTCCATGAGCCGGGCGACTGGTTCGCCGAGGTGCTCGAAGGCCTTTCGACCCAGGACTATCCCGACTTGCGACTGGTGGCGTTCCTCACGAGCACCACCGACCCCGCCGTGGGCCAGAGAATTCGCGATCGTTTGCCCTCCGCACTGGTCCGCCAGGTGGAGGGGAATCCGGGCTTTGGGCCCGTGGCCAACCAAGTCGCCGGCGTTGTCGAGGGCAACGACGGTTTCTTCCTCATCCTCCACGACGACGTGGCACTCCGTGCCGACGCCGTGTCGCACTTGGTCGAGGAGGCGTTCCGCTCCAATGCCGCCGTCATCGGACCCAAGTTGGTCGAGTGGAACGCTCCGGACGTGCTCCAACACGTGGGCTTCGACGCCGATCGCGTCGGCAATCTCGTCGATGTGGTCGATCCCGGTGAACGCGACCAGGAGCAGCACGATGCCGTACGCGACACCTTCGCCCTGCCGTCGGCGTGCCTCCTCGTGCGCAACGACGTGTTCCGTGACATCGGTGGTTTCGCACCGCGGATTCCGTTCCTCGGTGAAGACCTCGACCTGTGCTGGCGCGTGCACCTGCTCGGGGCTCGCGTGATGGTGAATCCCGCCGCCGTCGCGCGACATCGTGGCGGTTTCTCCTCCCGCGCCAACCTGATCGGCGCCGAGGTTCGTGCGGAACGACACCGCGTGCGAACCGTGGTGACGTGCACGTCGTTGGGTCGGCTTCCGCTGGTGCTCGTGCGACTCGTCGTCCAATCGGCGGCCGACACTTTGATCGGGCTGTTCAGCGGACAATTTCGTCGCGGTCTAGGTGGATTGCGTGCAATCGCCGCACTCGTCGTCGACGCTCCGATGTTGGCGACGCGACGCAATGAGTTGAGACCGTTGCGCCGTGTTCCGGGGAGCGAGGTGGCGAGCCTGCAATTGCGTTCCAGTGCCCGGCTCGCCTCGTTCGCGCGACATCGTCGCGCGATGCGCGAGTCCACTACTTCCGAGGTGCCCGACGTTGGTCAGTCGTTGGCCCCCACCTCCCGCGGTGTGTCGGTGGCGGCGATTGGCGCATTGTTGATGTTGTTGATCGGTAGCCGTGGTCTCATCCTCGACGGCGTGGCCAACGTCGGACAATTCGTGCCACTCGCGTCGCCAAACGATGGCTCCCTCGACTTGTTGCGTTCGTATCTGTCCGGATGGTCGCCCGGTTGGTTCGGCGCACCGAGCGCGGCACCGACGTACCTCGGCGCTGTGGCGGTACTCGGTTTGGTGTGGCTCGGCTCCTGGTCGGGACTTCTCACGCTCCTCGTCGTCGCGTCGTTGATCGTCGGACCACTCGGCGCATGGCGACTGGTCGGTTCGGTGGCAACCGCACGAGCCCGCATGTTCGGTGCGATCGTCTACGCTGCATTCCCCGGTGGACTGCTCGCCGTACGCGACGGACGACGCGACGCATTGATCGTGTGGGCGCTCATGCCGTGGGTGCTCGACTTCGCCAGACGAATCGCCGGACTCGGTCGGGACGAAGCCGACATACCGCGCGAGACCTCCGTTCGTCCGACCGGTGGTCGGCGGTCGCAGCTCTTGGCATCGCTGCTTCTGGTGGTGGCGGTGGCCGGCGTCCTTGCCCCGGTGATGTTGGTGATGGTGGCGAGTCTCGCCCTGGTCATGTTGCTTGCCTCACTACTGTCGCCGACACCTGTGCGCGCGACGGCATGGCTGGTCGGCTCGCTCGTTGGCTCGGTGTTCGGTGCAGCCGTCCTGCATCTTCCCTGGTCGGTGCGTTTCGTCGACACCGACTGGTGGCAATCGTTGGTTGGTGCCCGATCGCCGGTGGTCGTCCGGTCGCTCACCGACACGCTCACGCTCGGGGTCGACAACGTGGTGTGGCGGTGGATGTTGCTTGCCGCGTACGTTCCGGTGTTGGCCATGCTGTTGGTCAATCGCGGGGCACGCTCGGGCTGGACGAGTCGGGCGTTGCTCCTCGTGGCGACACCGATCGGTGTCGGACTGGCGCGCGACCGCGGTGTGCTGGACTTCGCTCTGCCCGAGCCACTCGTGCTCTCTTCACTCGTCGCACTCGGTGGTTGTATCGCGGCGACATCGGCATTCGCGACCTACGTGGACGGGCGCGACGGAACGTTCACGTGGCGTCAGTTGCTGACGGTCGTGTCGACCGTGGCAATCGGTGTCGCGCTCGTGCCGAGCGTTGTGGCTGCTGCGGACGGAAATTGGTTGCAACCCAACGCGACGATCAGCCAGTTGGTTACCCAGCTGCCGGATGAGTCCGCCGGAGATTATTCGGTGTTGTACCTGGGCGATTCACGCATGCTGCCCGTCGCGTCGGTGGAGTCGCGCGTGCAGGGGGTCTCCTACGGCGTGATTCGTGACGGTGGAGCCACCGGTGTCGACGTACTGCCGTCGACGCCGACCGAAATGGCGGCTTCACTGAATCGCGCCGTCGATGTCCTGCTCACCGGTGAGTCGTTGCGGGCGGGTCGTCTCCTCGCGCCGCTCGCCGTTCGATTCCTGGTGGTTCCTCTCCGCGACTCCACGCTGCATTCGAAATTGGATCCGCTGGATGGTGTGGTTGGCGATGCCGTGGTCGCCCATCTCGCCGACCAGCTCGATTTACGTCGCGTCTACACGGCGACGGATTTGGTGATCTTCGAGAACGTAGCCGCCTTGCCGTTGGCCAGCATGCTCGATGAGCGTTCGGCGGTCGCCAGCCGTCAAGCCCTCGAGTCGACGCTGCTCGCCGATCCTCTGGTTTCGCGTGGCGCGTTCGCCACGGGATTCGTCGCAGATGAAAGCGTCGAGGGCTCGTCGTCGGCGGGGACGTTGCATCTCGCCGTCCCGTTTTCACAACGGTGGACGCTGAGCGTCGACGGCGCCCGCGTCGCGCCGCGAGTGGCGTTCGGCTCGACGACGGCATTCGATGCGCCGCTCACTGGTGATGCACGCTTGCGACTACGAGCCTCGCTCGCGCATCGTTCGTTGCTCGTACTGCAATTGGGTATGTGGTTGGTGGTACTGGCGATCACCTTCAACCCGAGTCGATTCCGTGGTCGGGTTCGGGCGGCGCGCGAAGTGGTCGAAGTGTCGTTGCGCGGTGACGATGACCGTCGGATGGTGGTGTGATGGCGAAACGTCGTGTCCGGGTGGTGGGTGGCCGGACGGTCGACCGCATGGCGAGAAGGGGAGTGGGTCGCGTTCGACAGTCCCTCCTCGTGGCGGTTGCCATCGCGTGCGTCGGTGGCATGGTGTGGCTCGATCGTCGACCGGTCAAACTCGATCCAGGGATCGTCGAGGTGTCGGGTCTGGTGCCGCAGCTTCGTTCGTCGGCGTTGGCCTCGACGTGGTTTTGTCCCGGAGTCGTGGGCAACGACGAATCCATCGGTGGTTCGTTGGTGATCTCCAATTCGGCCGAAACCCCCGTGGGTGGCACCATCACCCGATTCTTCGTCGATGGCGCGTCGCGTACACAACGATTCGCCGTGCCCGCACGGGCGACGCTGGAGGTGAATGCGCTCGACGGCGTCGCGTCACCATTCGTATCGACGCTCGTGGAGTCGCAGGGTGCGCCAGTTGCCGTCGAACAGCGCACTGCACATCGCGCCGGTGATGCATTGGCGAGTTGCGCGTCGTCGCCAGCGGCCACCTGGATCCTGGCCGACGGATTCACGGGTGCCGACAGCATCGAGAACGTCGTCGTGACGAATCCGTCGCTCGATTCCGCGATTCTCGATGTCGCGTTCGTGACCGCTGCCGGCGAGCGGACTCCGCAGTCGTTGAAGGGCGTCGTCATTCCGCCGGAGTCCGTTCGGGTGTTCGACATGGCCAGCCTCGACGCACGTAACGAGGCGATCGTGGCCGTCACGGTCCGAGCGTCCGTGGGTCGAGTGGTGGTGGGTCGTTCGCAGCACTATCTCGGACGTGGGCGCCTCGGCTACACGATGTCGCTGGCATCGTCGGTCGTCAACGACCGCTGGTACTTCGCCGACGGCGACAAGTCACCGACGGTCGTCGAGGAGTTCGCCATCTACAACCCCATGTCGTTCGATCAGTTGCTGACGTTCATCGTGGCGAGCGACGACGGGACGGCCATCGATCCCGTGGTGGTGACCGCCACGGCGAAACGCGTGACCAAGTTTTCGCCGTCCGGGTTGAGTGCGCTTCCCGAAGGTCGATACTCGGTCATCGTCGCGGCTACGTCGGCGGCGGGCGAGGCGTCCGGAACCTCCTCGGCGGACGCGACGGATCGGGTCGGAGTCGTGATCGAACGCATCGCCACCCGAACACAGGGCAAATCGACCGCCACCGCCGTACTCCTCGGCTCGCCACGAGCCGCGAAGGCATGGATTGCGCCGGCCGGCGTCGCCATCGGTGTCGGTGATTCACTCCGCGTGTTCAATCCCGGTGCACTGGCTGCCACGTTTCGCGTCACGTACCTCGGCCCGGCGGGTGACGTGCCGGTCACCGGGTTCGAGGAAGTCTCTTTGGCACCGGGTGCGAGCACGAGTGTGCAACTTGGCGCAGAGACGGCCGGTGCCGCCGTATCGGTGATTGCCAACGAACCGATCGTCGTGCATCGCCGTACGTCGCGCGGATTGAAGCAACCGATCAACGGCGTGGCACCGTTGATCCTCGTGGAGACGGATTCTCGATGATGTCGAATTCGTTCGTGTTCGCGTTGACGACCGATGTCGTTGCCCGATTCGGTGCGGTGGCGGTTGCCATCGTCGTCGCTGCGTTGGTGTCGTGGCGTCGTCGCAGCACGACTTCGGCTCCGACTCAGCCACGCGGCGCGGTACCCGCACAGCTCGATCGCGCGGATTTCGTTGCTTCGAAGGCTTCCTGGCTCGTGGTGACGTTCACGTCTTCCACGTGCGAGACGTGCGCCGACGTCGCGCGCAAGGCTGCCGTACTGGCGAGCAGGGAGGTGGCCGTGCAGGAGGTGGAATATTTACGTGACCGGGCACTCCATGACCGCTATCGAATCGATGCCGTTCCGACGTTGGTCATCGCCGATGCGAACGGTGTCGTTCGCTACGGTCATCTCGGACCCGTCAGTGCCACCGACCTGTGGGCGGCGATGGCGCGTTGTCGGAATCCCGAACTCGCAGTTGCCCAGTGCGAGCAACACGAGTCGCGCTAGTCGCGCTCCTTGGTTCCCTCGGCCGAGTCGGTCGGTTTTTCGGGGGTCTTTTCGTGGATGGTGGGAGCACCGAGCCCCTCTTGGATGAGTTTTGCCACCGCCGCACCGTCGATGGTTTCGTGCTCGAGGAGTGCGGTCGCCACGAGGTCGAGGCCACGCCGGTGCTTCGTCAACGTGGTACGCGCCCGCTCCTCCTGCTCCCGAAGGATGCGTGCAATCTCATCGTCGATTTTCCGGGCGGTCTCGTCACTGTATTCGCGCCCCGAGGTCATGAGGTCCTCGCCGAGGAACACCTGTTGCTGACCCGACCAAGCCATCGGTCCCACGGCATCGCTCATTCCCCATTCGCGAACCATGCGACGGGCGATCGAGGTCGCCTGTTCGAGGTCGTTGGCTGCGCCACTGTTCAGACTGCCGAACACGATCGATTCGGCGACGCGCCCACCCATTGCCTTGCAAATCATGTCCTCGAAGTACTCCCGTGAGTACGTGTGCCGCTCCTCGGGAAGACTCCACGTCACACCGAGTGCCATGCCGCGCGGCAGGATCGTCACCTTGTGCAGCGGGTCGCTGTTCGGCAACACCGTCGAGAGCACCGCGTGACCACCTTCGTGGTAGGCGACTGCGCGCTTCTCCTCCGCATTGAGGGCCAGGCTCTCGCGGCGGGCTCCCATGACCACACGATCTCGCGCATTCTCGAAGTCGATGCGTTCGATGTGCGTCGAACCACGACGCACCGCAATGAGCGCCGCCTCGTTCACGAGGTTGCTCAGGTCGGCTCCACTCATTCCGGGTGTTGCCTTCGCCATCGTCTCGAGGTCGACGTCGGTTCCCATTCGCTTGCCTGTGGAGTGCACCTTGAGAATCGCGAGCCGCTCCTCGGCTTCGGGCAACGGCACGATGATCTGACGGTCGAAACGACCCGGACGCAGGAGCGCCGCATCGAGGATGTCCGGACGGTTCGTGGCGGCCATCACCACGACGCCCTCCGACGACTCGAAGCCGTCCATCTCCGACAACATCTGGTTGAGCGTCTGTTCACGCTCGTCGTGGCCGCCGCCCAAACCCGCGCCGCGCTTGCGACCGATCGAATCGATTTCGTCGATGAAGATGATGGCGCGACCCATCTTGCGAGCCTGTTGGAACAGGTCGCGCACTCGGGATGCGCCGACACCGACGAACATCTCCATGAAGTCGGATCCCGTGACGGACAAGAATCCCACTCCTGCCTCGCCGGCGACGGCGCGTGCAAAGAGCGTCTTGCCGGTCCCCGGAGGCCCGACGAGGAGCACACCCTTGGGTACGCGGGCTCCGATCTCCTTGAAACGTTCGGGCATCTTCAGGAAGTCGACGACCTCGCGGATCTCCTGTTTGACACCGTCGTACCCCGCGACATCAGCGAAGGTGGTGGATGGTTTGTCGGCTTGGTACGGCTTGGCGCGGCTCCGTCCGATCGACATGATGTTGCCGGCTTGCCCCATTGCACGGCGCTGCATCCAGATGAAGAATCCCATGATCAGGAAGAACGGCAGGAGGATCGGAATCAGGTTGGTGAAGAAGTTGCCCTGCGGAGTCGCGAAGTCGTAGTCGACTCCCTTGGACTTGAGCAGTTGTTCGTCGGCATCCGACAGTGAGTTGGCTCCCGTCGTGACGAATTCACGTGCATCTTCGAGGGTGCCGTTGATTTGATTGTTCAGGTTGTTGATCGTGACCTCGCGAACCTCGCCCCGTTCGACGAGTGCGAGGAATTCGGTGTACGAAAGCTTGGTCGGCTCGGTGCTCGGAATGAGCCGAGGTCCGACGAACAACACCGCCGCGAGGGCGATGAGTGCCCACACCGCCCAACGGGGCATGCCGGACTTCTCTCCGTCGCGTGAAGGACGGAATCGGTCGCGCGAAAATTTCGGACGACGCGACGGCGGTGGGGGCGGAGGTGGGAGGTTCGCCATGTCGTCATGCTAAGGCGCGGTCAGCGGGTGGTATCCACCGATATCCCGCATGAAATCGGTACTTTGGTCACATGCGTCGTCGCTGCTCGCGTGCATGCTGCAACGATTCAGCCGCGATGACCTTGACGTACCAGTACTCGACGGCGACGGTGTGGATCGACGATCTCTCCGACAACACCGATCCGCACGCTTACGACCTGTGTGAGAAGCACGGTCAACGTTTCGCCGCTCCGAACGGCTGGCGCCTCGAGGATCGACGCAATCGATTCCGCGTGGTGTTGCCCAGCCAACTCGCCGGCTGATCGAAGTGTCCGGCCCCACGTGGGATCCGCCGTACGGCGAACGGCCCTACGGTCAACGCATCTTCGCCCACGAGGTCCCGCATGCGTCGACGCCTCGAGTGCGGTACTCGTTCGGCTGGCTGATCGGAGGCTGGATAGCGGCCTACGTCGCGGCGACCGCCCTGCAAGTGCTGCTCGTTGCCACCTTCGACGTGCCCGAGGATGTCGGCGTACGGCCTGATTGGTTCCTCCTGGCCGGAGCACTGACCCTGTGGGTTCCCCAACTCGTACTTCTCGCGATGTTCTGCCGGCGCGCCGGTACCCGTTCGTTCGTCGACGACTTCGCGTTGCGATTTCGCCCCGTCGACCTGTGGGGTGTACCCATCGGCGTCCTGTCGCAGGTGCTCCTCGTCGGTCTCGTCACGTGGCCGTTCCGGTACTGGTTTCCCGGCACGTTCGATTCCGACAATGTGCAGGATCGTGCGCGGTCGTTGTACGACTCGGCGCGCGGTCCGTGGCTGGTGGTGCTCGCGCTCGTCGTCGTGGTCGGTGCTCCCGTGGTGGAGGAACTGGTGTATCGAGGCTTCCTGCAGGCGGGGCTGCACAGTCGTATCAACGACGTCGTGGCGATTCTCGTGACAGCCGCGTGGTTCGCTGCGATTCATGGTCGCGTGGCGGAGCTCCCCGGTTTGTTCAGTTTCGCCCTGGTGTTGGGCATCGCCTTCCACATGACCAAACGACTCGGCATGTCGGTGATCGCCCACCTAGCGTTCAATGCGACTGGACTTGCCTTCCTTGCCTTGACGTAGCCAACCATCACCAGAACCATGTCCGAACCCACCACCGAGTCCACGATGATGGACACCGAACAACGAGTCGTCTCGTCGCGCGACGTCCTTTACTTCGAACGTCGGACCAAATTGCTCGTTGCGGCCCTCGTCGTCGGTGTCACCACGACGATGGTGTTCCTCACCCTGCAGCCGGAGTTGATCTTCCGCAACAACACGCCGACGGGTGGCGACATGGGTGCCCACGTCTATGGACCTGCGTACCTGCGTGATCACCTGATCTCATCACTGCGTTTGTCGGGTTGGAGCAATGACTGGTACTCGGGACTGCCGATGTACCGGTTCTACATGGTGGTGCCCGCGCTCTTCATCCTGGCGCTCGACGTGATGCTTCCGTACGGCATCGCACTCAAGTTGGTGGCGATTGCCGGACTCGTTGCCTTGCCCTTGTGCACGTGGTTGTTCGCCAAGTTGGCGCGACTGGTGTTCCCGTTGCCGGAGTTGCTCGTCCTCGCCAGCACGGTGTTCCTCTTCGACGAGAGTTTCACCATCTACGGCGGCAACATCGCCTCGACCATGGCGGGTGAATTCTCCTTCTCGATCGCCCTGGCGTTCGGTGTCCTCGGATTCGGCGTATTCGCTCGCGGTCTCGAAATGGGCCGCCATCGAATCGCCGCAACGGTGTTGTTGGCGCTCGCGGCGTTGTGCCACGGCATCGTCCTGTTGTTCGTGTTCCTCGGCTACCTCCTCATTCTCGCGATGCAGCGGGAGCCCGCGAAGTGGAGGTTCGGGTTACCGGTGATCGGAACGGCGGTGTTGCTCTCGGCGTTCTGGGTCGTGCCGTTCGTATTGAACCACTCCTACATGACCGACATGAAGTACGAGCCCCAGCCGACCGGCTACGGCGAATCCTTCATTGACATGTTCTTCCCGTTGCACACGTTCTTCGACATCGTCGTCACGGGTTTCGCCCTCGTCGGTTTCGCGTCGTCGTTGTGGCGACGCAACAACGTCGGCTCCTGGCTCGGCATCTACGGGGCGGTGCTGGCGGTCGGCGTCTTCGTGGCGCGCGAGAGCCTGCCGATCATCGGTCTGCTGTGGAATCCGCGCATCCTGCCGTTCTTCTACCTCGTTCGGTACATGCTGATGATGATCGGCGCGTACGAGGTGATCGTTGCCGTGGCCCGGTTCGCCAGCCTCGAGTTCGCTGCCGCCCGCGTTGCCAAGACGGGCGAGGAACAACTGCTGTCGCCGTCCCCGCGCGGGCGACTCCGCTTCAACGTGGCCACCGCGACGGCGGTGTCGGTCGTGTGCATCAGCGTGATCGGATTCCGTTTCCAGGAACTGCCGTTCGGATCGGTCCGCGTGTCGGCCGACGGTAGCGAGCGTTACGGCATCGGTCCGTTCAGCGTTCCGCGATCCAACGATGGTTTCGTCGACGGTTGGGCTCGCTGGAATTTCACGGGATACGAGGGAAAGAACGCGTACGGCGAGTACCGCACGCTGGTCGAGACGATGAAACAGATCGGCGAGGATCCGCGCTACGGCTGCGGTCGCGCACTGTGGGAGAACAACGGTGAATTGAACAAGTACGGAACGACCATGGGACTCATGTTGTTGCCGCACTGGACCGACGGTTGCATCGGCAGCATGGAAGGACTCTTCTTCGAGGCTTCAGGTACGACGCCGTACCACTTCATTGCGGCGGCCGCGATGTCGAAGCAGAGCAGCAATCCGGTTCGCGAACTGCGCTACGACGACAACAATGCCGCACTCGGGATTCGGTATCTCCGGGAACTCGGCGTGCGTTATTACATGGGATTCACGCCCGAGGCGATTCGTGAGGCGTCTGCACAACCCGACCTGCGCGAGATTGCTCGCACGGGCCCGTGGGTGATCTACGAGGTCGCGGGAAGCGACCTCGTCGTTCCACTCTCGATTCAACCCGTGGTGGTGGATGGTCGCAGCGACGACGAGACGATGTTGGCGCACCAAGGTGACGCCAAGGAGCGATGGTTGGAGATCGGCACGAGTTGGTTCCAGAATCCGAACGATTGGGTGGCGATTCCCGCCGCCGACGGTCCCGACGAATGGCAACGAATCACGGTCGGGGTCGACATGAATCGTCGCGTCGGTGAACCCGAGGATTCCTCCCGTCGGGTGGACATCGTGGTGCCCACCCGGAACATCACGGTGGTGAACACCGAATCGGTGAAGGTCACCGACGTGGTGCAGGGTCGCAGCAGCGTCTCGTTCACCGTGGACAAGATTGGTACACCAATCCTGGTTCGCACGAGCTATTTCCCCAATTGGAAGGCCTCTGGTGCGAAGGGTCCGTATCGCGTGGCACCGAACATGATGGTCGTGGTACCCACGAGCAACGACGTCGAATTGAGTTTCGGGTGGAGCTTGCTCGACCTCGTTGCGTACCTGCTCACGATTGCAGGCATCGTGGTGCTCGTACGTTGGCGCCGAAGTCCTCGAGAACTTTAACTAGCCTCTCAGCGATGTCGAATCTCGACGCGGTCGTCAAGGCCTACGACGTCCGCGGCACGGTGCCCGACCAATTCGACGAGCCCCTCGCGCGCGCGTTCGGTGTCGCGTTCGCCAAGTACACGAAGGCCCGGTCGGTGGTGGTTGCCCACGACATGCGACCGAGCGGCCCCGGTTTGGTCAGCGCATTCGAGGAGGGTGTCACGTCCGAGGGGACTTCGGTGGTGAACCTGGGTCTGGCGAGTACCGATCTGCTGTACTACGCGAGTGGAGTGATGAACGCCCCCGGGGCGATGTTCACGGCATCGCACAACCCGGCCCAATACAACGGCATCAAGATGTGTTCCGCCGGTGCGAGATCGATCGGAATCGACAGCGGTCTGGCCGACGTGCGCGAACTTGCTCGAGTGGCGCTCGGTGTTCCGGTGCAGGGAGATCCCGACAAGGTGAGCAGACGGAACTTGCTCGCCGATTTCGCCGACCACGTGTTGTCGTTCATCGATGTCGCTGCCCTGCGACCGCTCAAGGTGGTGGCCGACACCGCCAACGGGATGGGCGGGCTCGTCGTACCGGCGGTGTTCGACCGTTTGGCTGCCGTCGAGCTCGAAGTCATGTACGGCGAACTCGACGGAACGTTTCCCAACCATCCGGCCGATCCCATACAACCCGCCAATCAAAGGGACCTCCAGGCTCGGGTCGTCGGCGGGGGATTCGACGTTGGCCTGGCGTTCGACGGCGACGCCGACCGCGTGTTTCTCGTCGATGAGTTGGGGCGCACCATGTCGGGGAGCACGACGACGGCGATCCTCGCCGAGGTGTTCCTGCGTCGCCGACCGGGTGCGACGATCCTCTACAACCTCATCTCCTCGCGGGCCGTGCGCGAGATCATCGCCGAGAACGGCGGTGTGGGCATTCGTACCAAGAATGGCCACAGTTTCATCAAGGGAATCATGGCCGACACGGGTGCCGTCTTCGCCGGCGAGCACAGCGGGCACTATTACTTCGCCGACAACTACCGCGCCGACAGTGGTCTCATCGCCGCGCTCGTCGTTCTCGAGGAGATGAGCCGTACTGGTCTGCCGTTGTCGAAACTTCGCGAACCCGTCGAACGGTACGCCAGCAGCGGCGAGATCAACACCCAGGTCAAGGACATCGCGGCGGTCATCGCGCGCGTCGCCGAGCAGTTCTCGTCGTTCCCCCAGGATCGTTTGGACGGTCTCACCGTCGACTGCGGCGACTGGTGGTTCAACGTTCGTTCGTCGAACACCGAACCTCTGCTGAGGCTGAATCTGGAGGCCGCCACGCGCGAACAATGCGACACCCACGTGGCGGAGTTGCTGCAGATCATCACTGCGTGAGGAAGGTCGCCGACGAGCGTGCGCACGACGGACCATGTGCCTCGTGACGTGCCCGCAAGTGGTGGGGAGTCGCGCAATAGTGTGGAGTCGATGAGCACCATCGACGCCCGACTTCTCGCCATACTTGCCTGCCCCGAGGACAAGGGTCCGCTCTATTTCCTTGCCGACGAGGATGCGTTGTACAACCCCCGACTCAAGCGCCGATATGACGTGCGAGAAGGCATTCCCGTGATGCTGGTGAACGAAGCCACGACGGTTGCCGATGCCGAACATGCCCGCATCATGGCCAGGGTTGCGACCGAGGGGATTGCGCCCACCTTCGTCGCCTGACGAATACACTGAAGCCTCGTCGGCTGACCCGACTCGGCGCCAGCAGGCCCCAGTCCGACGAGAAGTACTACGTAACATCGTCAACGAAACGGGGTCAGCCATGTCATCTTCCACCTTCGCCCAACGCAAGGACTATCGCGTCGCCGATGTGTCGCTGGCTCCATTCGGTCGCAAGGAAATCCATCTCGCCGAACATGAGATGCCGGGGTTGCGTGCTCTGCGCAAGGAATACGGCGCATCCAAGCCGCTGAAGGGCGCACGCATTTCGGGCTCGCTCCACATGACCGTGCAAACCGCCGTCCTCATCGAGACCCTCGTCGAACTCGGCGCTCAGGTGCGCTGGGCGAGTTGCAACATCTTCTCCACCCAGGACCACGCCGCAGCCGCCGTCGCCGTGGGTCCGAACGGCACCGTCGATCAGCTCGATGGTGTGCCGGTCTTTGCGTGGAAGGGCGAAACGCTCGAGGAGTACTGGTGGGCGACCGAGCAAATGATGACGTGGCCCGATGGCGACGGTCCGAACATGATTCTCGACGATGGCGGCGATGCAACCCTGCTCCTGCACAAGGGAGTCGAGTACGAGAAGGCCGGCAAGGTACCCGATCCCACCACGGCTTCGAATCCCGAGCTCGCCATCGTGCTCGGTCTACTGCAGCGAACGCTCAAGTCCGATCCGACCAAGTGGACCCGAATGGCCAAGGGCATCCGCGGCGTCACCGAGGAGACC